>JAIORJ010000004.1 GCA_021108185.1 Methanococcoides sp.
CTTTGGTAAAAGTTCAGCCATTGCTTTTGCAAGCATTGATTTTCCGGTACCCGGAGTGCCTATCATCATGACATGACGTCTCTGGCTGGCTGCCTTTTTCACAACTTCGACAGCATGCTCCTGCCCGATGACCTGATCTATCATAAGTTCAGGTACATCTATTGAACTTGTAGTGTTAAAATCATCACCGAAAAGTTCGGTTTCTTCCGTAGCAGTCATTTCGTCTTCCATGGTTTACTCACATTTAAACAGTATGATATGAAGTCTTTACATGAATTATGATATAGAGTGATATTTTAGAGAATTATAGTTAATACTATAGTAGAGGCATTCAACTAAATATATTTAACTATTTTTGGCTACCCGATACATGCTATTCATTACTTTAAACATATATATTAATAATAGAATATATATTAGAATTGCATAGCTTATTTGTTGATGAGAGAAGAAATAAATGGAGATGCCAAGTAAAATATCCAAGAACAAATCCCTAAGCAGAGTTATTGGACCATATGGAGAGAGGTTCGAAGAACTCGACTCTAACATAAAGAAAAAAAGTCAGTTAAGAATGGATGGAAAAAAGGTCGATCCTTTTCCCGCTACATTCATTTCATTTGAGAAGATCTAGTATCCTTATAGCAAGTTTTGCTGCATTAGCACCGTTATCGATACCGACACTTGCGACAGGAACTCCTGGTGGCATCTGAACAATGGACAAGAGTGCATCAAGTCCGCCTAGTTTTGCACTGACCGGCACACCAATAACAGGTTTCATGGTCTTAGAGGCAATGACACCAGGAAGTGCTGCAGAAAGGCCTGCGATCCCAATGAAGACATTTGCATCGCTCTTGGCAATGTATTCTTCAAGTTTTTCAGGGTCACGGTGTGCTGAGATAACTTCCACTTCAAAGGAGTAGTCGGTATCCTCAAGGACACTCGTAACTCGGGTTGCTATTGCGTGATCTGATTCAGACCCCATTAATATTGAAATATCTACCATTTTTATCTCCTTCAGGGAAGGTTTCCTTCCCCGCTAAGTTCATGTTGGCGCTCAATGCTCATTCTGATAAGGATCTCGAAGATCTCTTTAACTGCGCCTGAATCAAGGTTCCTTTCGGTTGCTGCATTTGTGGCTCTGTCGAGTACCACATGGTTCTGCGTACCATCATTGATGGACATATGCTCTTTCTTTTTAACAGCAAGAACATCAGTCGCACAATCGATACGTTCTTCAATAAGTTTTATGATCTCGTAGTCGATCTGTTCGATCCTATTGCGGACTTCTTCTATTGCGGTCATGGTTTCCACTGCAAATTAAGGTTTAGTTAATCCTTCATTATTAATCTTGGTATTTATCACTTTTCCGCTCGTTCCAAGATCTCCCCAAACTTTCGTCAGAGTGTCTGCCATCTTCCTGTCAACAAGAGCAGAATATGCAGGACCAGTACCTGATAAACTGACCCCTTTAACTCCGCATTTCAATGCTTCCATCATGACATCAGTACTAAAACCAAGAGCACCGCAATATAGGAAACCGTTAAGTGTCATAGCCTTTTCATATTCCCCATCAAGTGCGAGATCGTATGCCATATCCACCCAGGGAGCCAGCAGTTCTGAATTATGCACATTCGTCTGTGAACTGAAGGACTGCCTGTCCGGTGCAAAGATAACCACATCCATCTCCTTTTCAGTGCGTTTGACCAGCTCGTTCGTCCGGTTGTCCGTCACAACGATCCCACCAAAGAATGAGGCACATGCATCATCAAAAGCCCCGGTGATAGTAACACCGGCATCCTTCGCTGCTCTTACGCCCATTTTAACTGCATCCAGCGGTTCAAGGGTTTCACCAAGAGCATCCAGCGTAGCCAGAATAGTAGCATTGGCAGCAGCACTGCTGCTCTTCAAACCGCTTGCAAGGGGTACCTCACTCCTTGTAACAACGGTTCCGCCCATTTCAATGCCAAAGTGCTCGAGGACAAGCTCCATGGACCTTTCAATAAGCGTAGTGTCCCCCTGAGGCACACCTTCAATAGTGCCGATAAAAGAAGAACTCTCTTTTGTCAGTTCAACATCAGCAAATGTTTTCAGGTCAACTCCAAAAGCCGCCCCCTTCCAGGTAGCGATGGCGTTTATGACCGTTCCGGCACCTAGTGCATAAGCTTGTCCTGTAAATGTCATATCAAATTCCCGATAGTATATATGGGAATTTGATATTTAAGAATTGACTTATCTTTTAAGTTCAGCAATGCCCAAAAATGCATATCTTGTTTCCAGAGGTATGCCAGTGTTCATCGGATTTATCTCCCTCTTGCTGACATCGATATTTATTTCCCCATCATCAAGCTGAGCATCTTTCATATACTGCATGACAATATCATTACCAAGCTTCTCCGCAAATTGGACAGCTTCATCGTAATTATCCATCTCATGCTTGCCCTGTGGTGAAAATACGCTTATTGAGGTAGGTTTCAGATTATATTTCGATTCACCGAAGGTGACTCTGATAAGTATCTCGATCCTCTTCACACCTTTCCCTGCAAGCGCACCCACAGCATTACCGACCTCTGCATACTCAGGCAGAAGGATATTCGCATCAACGAACTTCTTGATATCTTCAGTATATGCACGTACAGGGCCACCAAGCAGCACCACAGGCACATCTGTCTTGAAGCCTGCAAGATAATCACCGTCAAGACCTTTTTCAATTTCAGCAGGAGCTACGTTTTCCATCAAGTAGGAAAGCAGATTCAGGGCCATGTTCTTTGCAACCTTCTTCTTAATATCAAGACACAGGTCCTTTACCTCCATATCAGCGAAGATACACATCTGCTCAGCACCCAGGATAGCTGCTTCAGTATTCCATTCATCATAGACCCCAAGGGCATGCAGTGCATCAGTTGGAGTGAATCCTATGGCCTGAATAAGCCTCTTCTGAATGAGGCTGTCAAGGAGCATAGGAGAAGGCATCATCCTGCTTTCCCAATATATGTCAGCTACATGAATTGGCTCATCGCCGATCCTGTTGAGAAGTTCTTCTTCCCTTTGTGTGATCTCAATAGCTTTCTGTTCTGTCCTGATGAAGAACTTGGTAGGCTGGAGATTTTCTCCAAGCTGATTACGTGTAACGGATTGCCCTTGTTTTAGCTTCTTTATGATCTTCGGATACTTTGAAGCAGCAACACAAAGCGGAACCACCCTTCTTGGTCCAATGCTTATCACATGGTTACGTACCCACACATGGCTGTCCCCGCCCATTGCCGAAGTTTCCATTTTTATAGCTTCGACCTTCGTCTGCCATCCACCGACAACAGCACCAGTGTCGGATATCTGTGGTAATCCGTCAACGATCAATGAAACATCGGTACTGGTACCACCCACATCTATGACAACACAGCTAGGCTCCTTCGACAGGTAGGCAGCACCAAGAAGGCTTGCTGCAGGTCCAGTGAAAATAGACTCAATCGGATGTTTGAGAGCTTCAGTTATCCCTACAATGGAACCGTCACATTTTAACATCATAAGCTTTGCATCAATACCACGGCGCTCTATTTCTGAGACAACGGTGTTCATGAACTGATTGGTGATAGGAAGTAACTGTGCATTCAGGAATGCAGTGATTCCCCTATCATAAGCGCCGAGTGATTGGGAAAGCTCATGTCCACAAATGACAGGCATTCCAGTAAGCTCTGTGATGACCTCTTTTACCTTAAGCTCATGTTCCGGATTCCTCACACTGAAATATGAGGATACTGCAAAAGATGAGACCTTTGCCTTTACACTTTCAACGAATTCCTTTACTGAATCTATATCGAGTGGTGCAGTCTCATTTCCGCCGGAACTGTGGCCGCCATCTACTGAAATAGAATATTTTATGGCGGAATTTTTAGGTATGTCAGCATTGCCTACAAGTATCAGGCCTACGGGATACCCCGTATTTTCAAGAATAGTATTTGTTGCAAGAGTAGTGGAAACTGAAACAAGCTTTACCTGTTGCAATATTTCCTGATCGACACCGTCAAGGGCATTCTGTATCCCCACAAGCAGGTCCGGATAGGTCGTACGTGCTTTTTTGGCTCCGACTACGTTTCCATCCTCATCGTTGATAAGAACGGCATCTGTATAAGTTCCTCCTGCATCAATACCAAGGCTATATTTCATGATCTGCTTCCTTTATGAGTAAATTTTGATATTTTGGATAATTGCTATCCAGTTCTGTTTAATGATGATTTTATGATGGCTTTTTTATGAAATGGCCATCATGAATTGCTTCGTATGCATTTAGGATTAAGGTAGATGTATATGAAGATTCGGATTTTGTTCTGCAATGCAGGAAGTACATTGACTATTTATGGCCAATGCATAATTCACGTCTAAACCTCCTGCATCCAATGGGAACGAACAAAACCCAATATACAAGCTTAAAATTCGATATTGACATCTCTTTTCGGAGTGCCGATACCCACAAAGACGAGCTTTGTTTCAATTGGCAAACTGTCACCATGCATGGAAATGTCATTCCTCGTAACTTCGATACGTACATCACCTGCATTAAGTCCTGCTTCGGCCATGTAACCGAGTACAAGTTCCCTACCAAGGTTATCAGCATATTCGAGGGCATCAGGATGGGTCATGAAGACCTTTCTCTCGCCTGGTGCGAACATCGTGATATTTGCTTTGGTCTTCTGCCTTACATTCTTGATAAGGATCTCTATCCTCTTGATACCCTTGCCCACAAGAGCACCCACAGCATTTCCTACCTCGGAATGTTCCGGTAAGACTATCTCAGCATCGATGAGCTCCCTTACATCATCCACATATGCCCTTACAGGTCCTCCCAGAAGCACTACCGGGATATCGAGCTTGAACTTTGTATGATATTTACCTTCAATGACCTTCCTGATCTCATCCGGATGCACATTTTCAATTAGATAGGACATAAGGTAGATGACCATGTTCTTTGCAACTTCTTTCTTTACCGTCTGGCAAAATTCGATCTTACCCTGATGGGCCATTCTCCCAAGTGTCTTGGCAGCAATATTGGAAGCTTCGGAATTCCATTCGGTGTATTCGCCAAGAACGTGCAGTGCATCGGTTGGTGTGAAACCTATTCCCTGTATGAGCCGCTTTTGTATCAATATATCAAGAAATACAGGTGATGGCAATCTGTCTATGAAGATCTCATTGATGGACACCGGTGCGTCCTCGATCTTGTCAAATATCTCTTTTTCAGAAGGACTTAGTTCATTCTGCGGCTCCCTACCCGTACGAATGAAGTATTTTGTAGGCTGGATATTTTCGCTTAAGAGCATCCTTGAGGGTATCCTTGCCAGTTTCAGCTTATCGACCAGCTCAGGGTACTTTGAAGCGGCAACACACAAAGGAATGACCCTTCTTGGACCGATGTTCGGCCGCTGGTTCTTTATCCATATATGGCTGTCACCGCCCATGGCTGATGTCTCCATGCGGATCGCCTTGACCTTTGTCTGCCAACCACCAACGATTGCACCTTCATCACAGAGTTCAGGAAGCTCGTTGCTTATCATTGAAACATCTGTGCTCGTGCCACCGACATCGATCACAGCACAGGTTTTCGAACCACTCAGATAAGCTGCACCTACGAGACTTGCAGCAGGTCCGGAGAAGATAGATTCAATAGGTTTTTCTTTAGCTTCAGCGATGCCCACAACGGAACCATCACATTTGAGCATAAGGACCCTTGCTTTTATCTGCCTTCTCCCCAGCTCATTGATAATTGTCTCGATAAAGTGGTCTGTTATGGGGATTAGCTGTGCATTGAGGTATGCTGTGATCCCACGATTATAAGCACCCAGGTCCTGAGATAGCTCATGTCCGCAAACTACAGGAAGACCGGTAAGATCCTTTATCATTTCCTTTATCTGAAGCTCATGATCAGGATTACGAATACTAAAATAAGACGAGACCGCAAAGGCTGATACCTTGCCTTTGTTCTGAAGTACATAGTCTTTGACACCAGCGATGTCCAGTGGTCTTGTTTCTTCACCGTTAGGCCCATGGCCACCTTCAGCAATGAAATAATTAGTTATTGAATGAGTGTCAGGGATGAGATAATCGCCTGCCATGATGAGTGCAACAGGATATCCCGTACTTTCAAGGATAGTGTTGGTTGACAGAGTAGTTGATACGGAGACGAGTTTGACATCTTCCAGATATGACTGATCAAGACCTTCAAGGGAGTTCTTTATACCTTCAAGAAGGTTCGGATAGGTCGTCAGTGCTTTATTTGAATCTACTATTTCACCGTCAGAGTCCCTAATTATGACCGAGTCAGTGTATGTCCCACCGGCATCAATGCCCATGCTGTATTGCATTTTTATCACTCCTTTGTTGCAACTCTTAAAAATCGTAATTCATAGATCAGATAAAAAGGTAAATTATGTAATACCTTCTTCCTAAGATAAATGAGCAGGGCTTGTATATAAGAGTTGTGTGATGTTTATGCAAAACCTATTCGTTTATATTAAAGTTGCTCTGAAGCTTTTAAAGTGCCTTTCAGTACCATCAGTTCTTCAAAAAAACAATCCCGGTCAATGTTGCAGATCTCGACTTCCAGTCCCTGCTTCTGCATACGCATTTTTACTTCATCCATGCCAGTCAGGGACGATATCAACATAAGGATAATTCCCCCATTACTTAGGTAGGGAGTCACCTCTTCAAGGAATCTATTGACTGCTTCGCGTCCGTCAACACCGCCATCAAAGGCATAGTTCAGCCAGCCGGGGATCTTTTCATCTTCTGCTGTAGGAAGATACGGAGGATTAAAAAGAATAAGATCGAACTTTGTCCCAGATCTAAAGCATCCGAACATGTCTGCCCTGATAACCACGACACCATTGCGTTTGGCACATTCGGCTGCAAAGGGGCTTATTTCCGTGGCAACGAGGTCCACATCCACATTGGCTTGAAGGACCACTGAGACAAAACCAGTCCCTGCACCAACCTCGAGTACACTCATTCCATCCTGTGCCACATCTATTGCAACATCTGCAAGCAGGTATGAATCTTCGGCAGGATCGTAGACATTCTCATCAAGTTCGATGTCTGCATCCCTATATCTTATGGTCACCATGCTTTTAGGAGGTAGCTTTCATTTTAAAGATATAGTTAGCGATCTCCGCTAGTTCGTGCGGTTCAAGGTTTTCGGCTCTCTTGGACATGAACTCTTCAGGCAGTTCGGCCACTATCTGCTTGATGTTTGGAACATTTAACAGATGATTACCATTTATAATGGCATTCCTTAGCTTTTTCCTACGCTGGAGGAATACTGCGGTTACCAGATCAAGGAAGAATTGAGGGTCTTCAACGTGGAAAGAAGATGGCCTTGGAACTACTTTCACAACAGCGGACCAGACTTCCGGAGGCGGTGAGAATGCAGATGGAGGTATCTTCATGATAATATCTGCATCAGCAAAATAATGCGTGTTCACTGAAAGCCTGCTGTAGTCTTCAGTATTTGCTTTAGCCACCATGCGCTGTGCAAATTCATACTGATACATCAGTATCCCCAATTCAAAATCATGCTTAAAGAGCTTAAAAGTTATAGGAGATGATATTGAATAGGGAAGGTTTGCGACAACCTTGTTGAATTTCGGAAAATCTAATTTCAGGACATCGCCAGGGATTATCTCTAATTTCTCATTATCAGAAAAACGGTCTTTGAGGACATGTACAAGTGCAGGATCAAGTTCGATGACGTAGACCTTACCCGCTTTTTCAAGAAGGCGTTCGGTAAGATTCCCTATACCCCCCCCGATCTCCAGTACGACATCCTTTTCAGAAAGCTCCGCTTGATCGACAATAGAATCAAGTGATCGCTCATCGATCAAAAAATGTTGGTCATGACATCCACCACGGATGCCATATTTTTGTAATATTTTTCGGACCAAGTTAATAACACCTTATTATCAGTCACGCTTCTGTTGCTGCATTGCTGTTGTAAAGAGCCTGTATTTGATGTTATCATCCTTGAGCTCTTCAAGGATACGGTTTACGATGATCTTTTGCGGAATGTGCACTCCACCTACACGATCATGGAGGTCCTGCAGATCTTTGAACTCACCTTTCTTGCGTTCATCGATTATAGCCCACATCAGCTTCTTTCCGATACCTGGCAGAAGCTCAAGCATGTGCAGTCTTGTTGTTATTGAATGTGCATCGTTGAAGAATTTAACGAATTTATCTTCCCGGTCTTTGACGCAGATCTCAAGAACAAAAGGTAGCTCGAGCTGTGCTCCGTGGCTTAGGTTATCAAAGTGGATCCTGTGTTTAACGTGATCAATGACATCCCGATCCCCATCGCCGACATAGACTTTGGACTGTATCTCAGGATTTACTCCTTCCTTAGGAACCAGCTCCATAAGAACAAAGTGTTTGTCACCAATTGCCTGTACGAGAGGTTTCTTTTGATATGCTGGACGTTTATCAGTATTACTTCCGTACGGAAGGTAGTCAAGAACCCATGCGTAATCCTCTTTCTCAGGCGGCGTGCTCCTCTTGCTCATAGATATCCTCCAGTGTGTTATGGATTAATGTTGAAAACTTACTGTTTCCACTAAAAAAAGTAAAGTATGAGATATAAATTTATTCCATTGCCTCGAGCACAAGAGTCAATATTGCGTCCAGCTCTTCTTCGGTCAATGTGAATCTTTCTTTAGCATAGACTGTCCTGAGCTCATCCCTTGTCAGAGGTGCAATATCAGCAATATGTATTGCAATCTCAGGCTTCATCTTCTCCATCTCAAGAAGCTTGTTAACAAGTTCTCTGGATCGGCTTGCATCCATCTTTGCAAACATGTCCGCATGGTTGATAGCTTTGCGAAGTTCATATCCAAGCTCTTCTTCACGTGCCACGCGCTCTTCCATTATTCTGTTAAGTATTTCCTTGACCTCAGGAACGGTCAATAATTCTTCGCTCTGAATGTGTTTGACTATCATTAAAATACACTCTTTGGAATTAGATATGTTTAACGTTTTTACCTGCTAAAGTAATAGCAGATGCTATCTGTCAGATGGACTTCCGCACAGATATAACTATCGACAATAAAAGGTCACGCCCAGGCCATTACTAGCCTGGATGTTGAATTTAGTATTTCTGTGGTTTCAAGTGCTGTGACAGGGAGATGACCTCTTTCTTAGAGTTTCCATCTGTTACCTGTAAAAGATAAGCCCTTCCGCGCTTTCCAAGTACCTTACCGGTCTTGCCCTGGAACTTTGCGTTTGGCATTCCCTTCTGTACGCTTGGATCGATATCGATGTGGACCATCTGGCCGTCTTCGAAATCCTGAATTGCCTTGCTTATAGGGGAGAGACCTCGTTCCCTTACTGTCTTCTTCAATTTGTACCTAGTACAGCTACGTTCACCGTGTGATGTTGGCATTATTTTCCTCCATTAGTTTAGGTCGTGGATAGACCTGTATTTGATAAATTTGATATTCGGGCGACTTATATGTCGACCCCGACAACATCCAGTTCTGTAACGAAAGCCTGTGAACCGATAAGCCCTGTAAGACTTGGTATGGTCCTTCCTTCGTCACTGGATATCAGTTCCTTTACATACAGGCCACCTTCACAATGAACTTCGATCATTGCGTAGTCATCTGTTAATTCGTTAAGCTTCATGCCATGAACAGTTCGCTTACGAACCAGATCGGCCCTTCTGTGTGAAACACGCTGTGGTGTTCTCTGTTGGATCTGCGCACCAATAAGTTCATTGATGGTAGACCTGAGTTTATCCTCTGGAATTTGCTCTTTGAATGTAACTTTAAGTTTATAAACCTTATCCGCCTTTACGGTCTTAAGGTTCTCGACAGTGCTCTTCGGAGTGAATGTTAACCCTACTACCTCGATCTTCCCGCCTGCACGCTCATTAATCTCCTTTTCGATCTTTGCAAGATCGCATGTGCGCAGCATAGGTTCAACCGCTTCGACCACGAAAGGCCTACCGGTTCCAAGCATCAGGGCATCGATATCCTCACGCCCTGCCCCATGGAACTTCGTATCCTTTGACTTAAGGGCTTCCACGACAGGATCCTTGATTAGTTCGTCAACAGATTCAGGATATTGCTTTCCTGTGAAGTTACAGGTCTCACAGCCCCTTCCCCTGCATGTCCGGCATGGCCAGCGCGTCTGTGGGATGGTACGCACCATTTTCCGGTACCTGCCGAGAATATAGACCGAACGTACCTGCAGATGAACTTTCTCTTCAGCAAGATCGAGCGTTACAAGAATGTCCGGATTTTCGAGTTCGACCTCTTTGCCAGTCCTTTCTGCAATGAGCTTTCCAACCTCACGATTCATCTCGGATTTGAACTGTTCCGCATAGGTGGTCCCGGATTCTGTCCAGATGATCTCCTCGTTCTCGCTCAAAAGCCCACTCATCTTCGTTCCGACAAGGAAAGTTGAATGCTCATAGTCCTTCAATGCAGTCTCTGCTCTTTCTGCCCATGTGTCAAGCTTTTCGAAAAGACCAAGGCAAACCCAGCATTTTTCGTCCTCGCCTTTAAGTCTAAGGGATTTGCGTGCATTGACACTTGAAGTGCTCAGATCTTCCAGTATCTCCTTGTCACCTTCGTCCTTGTTAATGCGGTCTCCTTCCATAGCAAGGGCAAGCTTGATTGCACTCCCTCGTTTGTCATTGGTAAGTCCGGTAGAGAGTTTTGCGAACTGTCTTCCCATACAATGGTCACATATCGGTCCTTCACGGACGATCTTTTTTGCAATATCGAGCACGTTCAACTGATCACTTCCTTCTTCCTGTTTTACTGGGATGTACCTGACAAATTCCGGTCTATCTCGTTATTGATAAGTATGATACAATGGTCGGCATGTAGCGGTATCGGACCAAGAGAGATGGTCTTAGCTCCATGTTCTTTTATTAACTGCTCTTCCTCTTCGGTAACTCCCATATGGTCACCAAGAATGAAAACAGCATTGTTCGTAAGGTCAGAAAGCTCGCGGATATCCTCACCATCTTCATGCAGATAAATGAGCCTGCGTCCTGCATCTTTGAACTCATTAAGCAACGTCCCAAGATTCCCGCTTCTGATGAACACACCTGGTGTTGAGCGTGCCTCATATTCTCCGGTAGTCTTCTGTAATGCTTTCTTGATAAGTGAGCCAGCACTCCTTTCATCCGGATTGAGATATCTGACATGCTCACTGTCAAAGCGTATGATCTTTCCGGGCTCCGGTTCTCCAAGAAGTAACAAATGTACCTGAACATCCCGCCTAAGGTCATGTGAAAGGAACAGGCATGAATTGATGCACCTGCAAAGGATATCCATGCGTCCTGCTGAACCAGGGAGGTCATTCAGGGAAAAGTCACCTGTTGTCAAAGCCTTATGAGCAATTATCACAAAATCTCGCATTTTCTTCATTATCCTGTCTTTTTTTGGTGATTACCATGTGTTATTAGATTAAATGCACCCTTGGATAACACAAAGCATTTTTTTATTTAGTTAATTTGTACTGTGGAATGGTTCATAATAAAGAATATAGAATAAAAACATATCTACTCTGATCAACATTACATGCTGACAATTAACATGAATTGAAAGCCTTCATCATGGTCAACAAAAAAAGGGAGGGAATTCATCTTACCCTGTTAACTATGCCCCTGAACAAGCGACCGAGTATGTCAGAACCTGTTATGACTATTTTTTCAGGATCATCATCATTCCAGTAAAGGATCAGGTCATTATCTATGACATCATCTTCGGAGTCTACAGGGTAAACCTTCAGTTTATGGAGTACATCCCCTATCTTTACATTAGGGCTCTTTACGATCAGAGGAATATGGCAATATCTTTGTGGATGGAAATCATTTTTTTTGTAAATAGCATCTCTTATGAAAGAGGTAGAATCTATCGCTACAACCGGGTACCCGTTCTTATCTACCGCTATTATCCATTTTTTAGCTGGAAATGCGATCTTATGAAGCAGTACCTCAAAATTCGAAGTTCCGACTTCCGGAAAGACCGGCAGGTTGTTAATTATATCAAGTTCTATTATGGTCTTCTCGTCTATGAGCGAACCTTCCTGTTTGATATTAAGATCATCCAGTGACAGAAAATTAATAGCTCCAAGTCCTTCCATTTTATCAATGTCGCTTGCTTCTGACTTTATATGTTTATGAAGCATTATCCTCAGGGATGTTTCTTTGAAATACTCAAGTTTCTCTTTACCAAGCCATCTGTCAAGGACCATTGCAGAAGGCTTTGTAACAGGATACAACAGCAGTATGTACAATTTTACAAGAGGCGTTAAGGAAGCACCCATCTTTAAGGCATTTCTTGTGAAATATGCCTGAGGGATTATCTCTCCAAAGCAGGTTATGAATACGGTCGAGAATATGAACGCAGAGCTACCGACCATAACTGAATCCGTTAAAAGGGTGATCAGTACATTGACACCCACATTTCCCCATAATAGGGTAGAAAGGAGTAAATGTGGATCATTTCTTAGTTTCAAGACCTTCTGCGCATGTATGTTGTTAGCTTCGGCCTCTATCTCAAGCCTGAGACGGCTCAGTCCAAAAAGACCAATGGTCAATCCCGAAAAGATAGCTGACTGAGATAGACAAAGAGCGATAAGTATCCAGATGATGATATCATTCATGATTTATTGACCCACTCAAAGTAAGAAAAATTATCAAATAATAATATGGGGGCACGAAATAAAACTATTTCTATGTAATTGGAAATTTTTAATGCCTCAATAATGATCATGCTCCATAATTATGTTTGTCGGCGGCTTTTAAACTATAATTTTGACCATACTTGACAGTACTACAATTCAAAGAGCTATATTAAGGAATCTCCCTTACGTCATATTTGATCAGATATCACTTCGGTAAAAAATTAATTTAGCGGGATGAAGAGAACTATATCCCCTTCATTCCCAAATTCAAAAAAATATGGTCAAAGCAGATGTTTCACTGCTCGACTACCTCTCCTTTAACAAAGAGCATCCTGTCACCGTTGTCTCCGATACCGAGAACAAGCTGATCGT
>JAIORJ010000211.1 GCA_021108185.1 Methanococcoides sp.
CCTTCAAGCACCTGGTATACCTCAGGGTAGGATATCTCCTGTCCCGGTACATTTGGATGATAATGGCCGGCGGTCTTGATGAACTCACATCCGAGCATATTCGGAGGGATCACTGTGATGTCATAGCGAAGATGGGACTTGTTTATTATTTTCAGGTCCTTTTCAGACAATGAAAGATGTCTGAACATATAGTATAGTTCTATATCATCCACTGATCTGAACCATTCGTGGTCATAAACGACCTCTTTCATATCATGTAACATCCGTATGTTAGGCTGTCTTTCCAATCCCCCGAATTCAATTGTGTATCCCATTATATCACCTTTCAAGTAACAGCTGTGGCCAGCTAAAAGCTGTACCTCAGTCACATTTCCCACATTCATGTCATGCAACATTCCTATGTCAGGCTGCATTTCCACTCCCCCAAATTCGATCTTATCTCCCATTATATCCCCTTTCAAGTAAAAGCTGCAGCCAGCCAAAAGCTGTGCAAAGGCCACATTCCCCGCTTTCTATTGTTTTAATAGGTGTATACTACGTTTTAAATTTAACTCCTGCTAAATAATAATCAAAGGGGCGCAATGACACCAACACAGCAACCTTAAGATACAAAAGAGCATACAATGAGGCATGGAGAGGGAGATCAGAATACTGCATACTGGTGACACTCATATTGGTTATCGTCAATATCATAGTGAGATACGCAGGCAGGACTTCATCAATGCTTTTTCCAGTGTGATCGATGATGCCATTGATATGAAAGTGGATGCTGTTGTCCATGCAGGCGATCTTTTCGATTCAAGGAACCCTACACTGGAGGATATTCTTGATACTATCAAGATCCTTTCCAAATTAAAACAACAGAAAATTCCTTTTCTCTCCATCGTAGGCAACCACGAAAGCAAACAGCACACTCAATGGCTGGACCTTTTCGAGAGCATGGACATTGCATCAAGACTTGGCACTAAGCCATTTCTGATAGACGGTGTTGCTATTTACGGTATCGATAATGTTCCACGATCTAAGATTCCCCTTTATGATTATTCTGATTTCACTGCTGAGGATTGCGGGGAGTGGAACCTTCTCGTCATGCATCAGCTAATGGCACCGTTCCCATTTGGGGAATGGGATTGTGAGGATGTGATACGCTCCCTTCCGTTCGATCTTCACGCCATACTTCTGGGTGATTACCACAAGCATGAAAAAACAAAGGTTGGCAGTACATGGGCTACCTATTGTGGAAGTACTGAACGCAATAGTGCATCAGAGAGCGATCCACGAACCTATAACATCATTACTATCAACGATGATGGTCTCGATATCAGTCGGCGTAATATAGTCACAAGGGACTTTCTTTTCATTCCTGTGGAGTTCAGGGAAAAAGATGCCGCTTACGAACTTATCATTAATACTATCAAAGGCTACGATGTTGCCGGGAAGGTCGTTTTCCTGGATATCTCCGGCAATTCCGATGTATCCATTTCTTATAATGAGATCGAGGAGCTCCTTGCAAAACAGGAAGCCCTTGTGACGCGCATACGGGATATGCGGCATGGCGAGGGAGTCTCTGAAGATATGGATGTCGAAGTCTCTTTCTCGGATCCTGACGAAGCTGTCAAAAGGGAAATAAAGAATATGACGCTTACCAGTGGCGGTATCCTCATCGATGAGGTGGTAAGGGACAGCTCCGTTCCGAAAACAAAGGTCGATCTTGAAACAGAGTCTAAAATAGGTGTTTTGCTATCCACGATCGATTTTTCAGTTCCTGTTTTGAATGTCGGTCTTCGGGACAGCTCTCAGGTAGTGGGTGAGTACGGAAAGGCCGAAATCGATGTGGAAAAAGAAAATAGCCACGGCGAAACAATAGCTGAACCGGCTGAAAAGTACGTCCCTGATAATATTTCCGAACAGATCCCGGAAATTCAAGATGCCAATATGATCACAGCAAGCACGATTGAAAGTGTTTCTGATGACGAAACGTCGAAAGACTCTGATGATGAAACCCTTCAAGACACTGAAAAGAAGCCCGTGGATAAGGGGAATGTGCATGCAAAACCACGTCAGTACAATCTGGGGGATTATCTGTGAAGCTTAAAAGAGTACGTGTTGAGAATATCAGGAGTTACGTTGACCTTGATATCAGCTTCGATGATGGGGTTACTGTTGTATCCGGTGTGAACGGCAGTGGTAAATCCAGTTTGCTGGAAGCCTGTTTTACAGGGCTTTTCGGAAGTCGTGCTCTTTCAAAGGATTTCGTAATTTCGGATATTATTCGAAAAGGGGCTACAAAAGCATCAATTGTTGTGGATTTTGAGAATCAGGGAAATGATTACAGTATCGAGCAGGGGTACAAGGTCGATGCAAGGTCCGGGAAGGCATCGAACATCAGGTCTGTTTTCAAGGTCAATGATGAAGTGATGGTGGACCAGGCAAATCAGACATATGAAGCTGTAAAGGCACTTCTGAAAATGGATGAGGAAGCCTACACTAACTGTGTGTACATCAGGCAGGGGGAAATTGATGTACTCATCAACGCCAAGACAAAAGACCGGCAGCGTATGATCGATGACCTTCTTCAGATAGGCAAGCTCGAAGAATACAGGGAGCGCGCAAGCAGTGCAAGGGTCGGTGTTGGAAGGCACCAGAGGGAGGCCGATGCACGTCTTAAGGATAATATTGCTGACATTGAGGTCCTTGAAGGTTCAAAACCTTATCAGGTCCTCAACGGCCTCAGGACCGAAGTGAAAGGGATCGAAAAAGTGATTCTGGACCTCGGGTCAAAAAAAGAACGGGCTAAAGAGCTGATCGAATCTATCGGTGACCGTATCGGGAAGTATTCTGAGACCTTGGAACAGAAGAAAAAGGCGGATTCTGAGATCAAGGATTTCAAGACCAATATATCAAAGGAGCATGCCAACATCGAGAGTTCCAGGGCTCAGGTGGACTCAGGGAACAAGGATATTTTGGCCCTTAATAGTTCCAATGTCTCCCTTTTCGGAGTGATAGAGGTCGCAGATGGTTCCGATATCGAGGGATGTGTTACTGATCTTGAAATGCAGGAAATTTCTGCGCGGGATGGACTTAACGTTGCTGTCAAAAAAAGAGAGCTCGCATTGAACAATGAGGCGGCACAAAACAATTTCCTCCTTAATCTGAACAAACAACTGAAAAATTCGGTTGGTAGCATACGAACCCGGGAAGAGAAAGTCGTATCTGCCAAAAACGATCTCAAAAAGGGTCTGGAAGATGTCGAACAGATCGGATCGATCATCCAAAATAAGTACGGTGATGCAAAAGAACTTGGATTTGTGGAAGATAAGCTGGATCAAATTGATGATATTTCCGGTTTCGTGAATGAAAAACAAACAAAGCTTCACGGTAAGGAAAAAGAGATCTCCGCTACAGTTGTGGAACTTGACAAAAAGATACAGAAGAGCAAAGATCTTCTTAGCAAGGGTCTTTGTCCTACCTGCGGGCAGGACCTTCAGGGTTCAAAAGTATGCGAAGAGACCGCTGGGGATGAAGATCGGAAAACTGAGCTTATCAATGAAATGGAACTGATAAGGGCAGATCAGGAAAAAATTAAGGTGAAAGTGGAACTTATCCGGAATGTACGTGATATCATTAAAGCGATAGCTGAGGCTGAAAAGCAGTTATTGCTTAAGAAGAACGAGGTCACTTCCATTGAGAATGGCATAGGGGAGCAGTTAAGTTCCATCAAGGAAGAAAATGATAAGGTAATAGATATTGAAAAACAGATCGATGAATGCAAGCGTTCGATAGCTGAGCTGAAAAATGGGATGGAGTCTCTTAAAAGTGAGGAGACCGCTGCACAGGAACTTCATGGGAAGTTATTGCATAAACTGGAGGCTGCAAGGCAGATACGCTCCAATATTCTGAAGGTCCGGAATATACAAAATAACATCAACCGTCTTCAGGACGGGGTGAATAACGGACTGGAAAAGATAGAACTGTTCGAGTCACAGATAAATGAACGTAAGCAACGCATCCTGAAACTTGACGAGGCATTGGGGGACGTTGATCTGAAGAAGCTCCAGGCAGATAGATCTCAGTATGAAAGTGCATATAACGGGATCGTTTCTGAGGTGGAGATGCGGGATGGGCGTAAGGGTGAACTCCACAAGGAGATCGGTCGGGTCGAAGGGGATATCCAGAGACTGACCGAGCTTAAGATAAAGCAGAAGATGTTGGTGAACAAGAAGGATTTCCTTGCAGCAGTCTATCGGGATGCAGAGGAACTTGAAACGATGTATCTGCGTCTTCGTGTGGAGCTTCGTGCAAAGAACATTGACGCTCTTGACAGGTTACTGAACGAGATATTCTCTTTTATGTACACCAACAATGCCTATTCTCATATCAGCCTTGATCCGGAATACAATCTGACGATATACGAGAAGGATGGCACGCCTCTTGAACCTAAGTTATTGAGCGGGGGGGAGCGGGCAATATTCAATCTGGTCCTTCGGTGTGCCATATACCGTTTGCTGGCACACGCACCGGGAAGTACGGGTAGTGCAGAGCTGCCGCCACTGATCTTTGATGAGCCTACTGTTTTCCTTGACCGTGGTCATGTCCATCAGTTGATCAAACTTATCGATATGATGAGGAATATCGGGGTTGGTCAGATATTGATCGTATCACACGATGAGTCATTGATCGATTCAGCAGACCATGTTTTTGTCGTTGAGAAAGATCCCATCACAAATAGCTCTTCAATATCCGGTAAATGATATTTTTCGAAAGGGATGCAACCATAAGATATATTATAGCTTTTAGCCTATTAAAGCCAGGATAATGGTTTGACCATAAGGGATGGACGATTTGCGAGGGATCTAATGAGCGCCGAGAACAGAGACTTTGTAATAGAGAGGCTTGAGCGAAAGCTAGTTGAAAAGGAAGGCGATATGGAGGTTATGATCACTACTCTTCGTGATTCTATCATGAGGGAACTTCGTAATGACCTAAAGAACGACCTTGATATCAACAATCGGCTCAACAGGATCGAGCAGGACTTAAAGGAACTTTCAAGCAATATAAGTGGAATGATGGATGAACTTCTCGACCAGAAATCTCAGTTGAGATCCCTTAGGAAAGATCTTCCAAGATCAGACATAGGATTTGCAAAGTCTATAACTGATATGGCCTTTGATGTTTCGGCACAAAAACCTCTGGAAGCGGTTCCTGAATCAAAAGTTCGTCTTACTGACTCTCTTTTTGGTCAGAGGTCAGTTCCAAAACCCGCAGTTGAGGTGCCAGTTCCTGATCTAAAGGCTCAGGAAGCAAGATCGCCTGTGTCACAGACATCTTCAGGTTCGAACTGGGGCAACCTTATTAATTCTGGCGAAATCAATATGAAAATCCGTGAAATAAAGGCAGAAGAGCCAGCGCAGAGTCAGCAGGATAGTATTCCTTCTGAATACATTGTTGCAAATGATATGAGGTCCCCATTTGAAAGAAGTGCTCCTCCGACCCCAAAGAACGATGACTGTGAATATATTGTCGCTGAAGAAGGGAAGCCATTGCGCAAGCGTTCTGAGACCGAACTTGAGACTGTGGAAGATCGTGATGGTGAAGATACGGTGATCACTACGACTCGCAGAAGATCTTTATAATGTATTACCGAGGAATGTTGTGTATATTAAGGAACTTGAATTTATAAATTTCAAATCTTTTGGCAAAAAAGTTAAGATACCGTTCGTTGATGATTTTACTACCATTTCCGGTCCGAACGGAAGCGGGAAATCAAATATCATCGATGGTATCCTTTTTGTTCTTGGTCTTTCGAACTCACGAACATTAAGGGCTGAAAAACTTACTGATCTGATATACAATGGCGACAAGGCAAAAAGGCCGGATTTTGCACAGGTTACTATTAAATTCGATAATACTGACCGCGAGATGCCGGTGGATGCCGATGAGGTTACAATAAGTCGAAAGATCAGGGAGACTGATAATGGTTATTATAGCTACTTCTATTTTAACGGCAAGGCTGTGAGCCTTACTGAGGTCCATAATTATCTTTCAAAGGCAAGAGTGACTCCGGAAGGTTACAATGTTGTCATGCAGGGGGATGTTACCCGCATCATTACAATGACCCCGAACGAGCGGCGCAAGATCATCGATGAGATCGCAGGTGTTGCTGAGTTTGATAGCAAGAGGGACAGGGCGCTCAATGAACTTGAGATCGTCAGGGAACGCGTTGAAAGGGCTGATATACTGATCGAGGAAGTGGAAAAACAGCTCGAGAAGCTCAAGGTGGAACGTGATCAGGCGGTCAAGTATCAGGCACTCAAGCAGGAGAAGATGAAGTTCGAGGGTTTCGTACTTCTTTCCAAGCTCAAGGATGCAAAAGTTGAACTTGAGAATGTCGACAAGGATATTTCTTCCAAGAAAGAAGTGCAGGAAAAACTGCAACTATCGATCGAGGAGAGGAAGGAGAAGCTTGCAGGGATCGAGAAGGAGCTCACTGAGCTCACATCTGAGATCCAGAGGATGGGCGAGGACGAGCAGATACAGGTCAAAAGGGACATAGAGGAAATAAAGGGAGAAGTATCCCGATGTGTCAATAGTATCGAGCTTGCAGACAATGAGATCGAAGATATTGATTCCAGACGCAAGAAAGCTTTCCTTGATATCGAGGGAACAAAGAACAAGATAAACGATGTTGATTCTAAGCTTTCTGAAGAATCCCTTCGTAAGGACAGTATTCTCTCTGAGATATCTGAAAGGAAGACCGAGAGAATGATCCTGCAAAGCAGGATCTCTGATGTGGATGAGAAGTTCGCACAGACGCGTGATGAGCTTTCCGTGTTCAAGTCCGAACTTGAGACCGTGAAGAACGATAAAAGCGAACTCATGCGTCAGGAAGACCGTTTGCTGGATTCGTTGAGGAGGAAGTCTGCTGAGGTAAGGGATATCGAGAACGAGATCACCGATGCCAAGGGCAAATCCGAGTCCTCTGACAGTGATACGAAGTCTGCACAGTATGACATAGAGAAGCTTACGGAACAGATCAATTCCCATACCCGCGATCTTGATGATCTTGAAAGTAACCGTTTCCAGATAAAGAGCGTTGTTACTGATCTTGATGTCACATTACGCAAACATCAGCAGGACTATGCGTTGCTTGAGGCGCGTGTGCGTGCTGCGGAGGATACCAGTAATTATTCAAAAGCCGTTGACATGATCATTGCTGAGAAGAAGCATCATGGTCTTCCCGGAATATATGGTACGATAGCAGAGCTTGGAAGTGTCGATCAGAAATATGCAAATGCTCTCAGCGTTGCTGCCGGGGGACGTATGCAGGCAGTGGTCGTTGAGACCGATGAGGATGCATCAAGGGCCATCAATTTCCTTAAACAGCAGCGTGGAGGCCGTGCAACCTTCCTTCCGCTGAGCAAGATGGAATCAAGGAGGCCGTACAAGGACCTTTCTGACAGGAAGGGTGTGGTAGGCTATGCTATCGATCTTATCGATTTTGAGTATAAGTTCGAAGCGGCATTCTGGTATGTCTTCAGAGATACGCTTATCGTGGATACGCTTGAGAACGCACGCCGTCTCATTGGCGGCCTTCGTATGGTAACTCTCGAAGGAGAGGTCATTGAGAAAAGCGGTGCTATGACCGGTGGCTCGATGGGGCGAAATTCCGGACTCTCCTTTGCAGCTGCTGAGAAGGATAAATTGTTCAAGATAGCAGAGCAGCTTACCGAATTTGAATCCAGGCGCAATACGGCGATCAAGAAACTGGATGCTGTCGAGGGGCATATTGCTGATCTCAAGCGCGAGATCCACGAATTTGAAAAAGAGATCTCTAAGAAGGAAATGATCTTTGAAGAGATCGGCGGCAGGGCTGAACGTCTTACGCAGCTTATTGAAGCTAAGAACAATGAGCTTGAGCAGATCGAAGGTGAGAGGGCCAAGCTTCGTGAAGAGATGGAGCAGGTCGCTTCAAGGAAGGTGGAAGTGGAAGGGCGTTCCAAAGAGCTTGAAGCTGAGATCGCTGTCCTTGATGAGAAACTGTCTGATTCTGAAGTTCCTGAGCTTAACAAACAGGCTGATCGTACCGATGAGGAATTGCGCAGGCTGGATGGGCGTATACGTGATATCGAGGCGGATATCAATGCTCTGAACCTTGATCACGAATATGCTTCCAAGAAGATCGAAGATGATCGTCATCTCATAAAAGAGATGGAAGAGAAAAAATCCACGCATCGGGAACGTGTTGCTGAGTTCAAGGCCAAGATAGCTGAACTTGAGTTCAATCTCGAGGAAAAGCAAAGGCGTGAGAAGGAACTGACCGAAGAGCTCAGGGATATGCAGCAGGAGCGTGCTCTGAAGCAGACCGAATACAATCTGGCCGAGAAGGACTTTGCTTCCGTTCGATCAAAACTCGATGATGCGGACAAGGCGATGATGGTACTGGAAGCTACTCGCAATGCTCTTGTGGACCAGACAAAGGACCTGAAGGAAGAACTTGTGAGGCGTGGTATCGAAGAGGTCGAGGATGTTCCTAATTATGAGACCGTTAGCACAAGGATCGCATCTATAGAGAAGGCCATGGAACGTCTCGAGCCTGTTAACATGAGAGCCATCGATGAATATGATGAGGTCGATGGAAGGGTCGTGGACCTTAAGACCAGAAGGGCCATTCTCTTTAATGAACGGGAACAGATCCTTTCTCGTATCGATCAGTATGAGACGCTCAAGAAAGATGCTTTCATGGAAACTTTCCATGGTATCAACGAGCCTTTCAAGGAGATCTTCCACGAACTTTCTGATGGTTCCGGCGAACTTGTGCTTGATGATAATGACGAACCCTTCAATGGTGGACTGACCCTTCGGGCACAGCCAAAGGAGAAGACCCTGCAGCGCCTGGAAGCGATGTCCGGTGGGGAGAAGAGTCTTACTGCACTGGCATTTGTCTTTGCTATCCAGCAGTATCGGCCTGCACCTTTCTACGCATTCGATGAGATCGATATGTTCCTTGATGGTGCGAACGCTGACCGTGTGGCACAGCGTGTTAAAAAGGCAAAGGGTAAGGCACAGTTTATCGTCGTGTCCCTGCGTAAGCCGATGATAGAGGCGGCTGAGCGTACTATTGGTGTGGCCATGCAGGAGAACAACATCACGAGCATTACGGGTGTGAAATTACGTTGAACGATATTCCAGAGGAGCCTGAAGGGATCGATGCAAGTATGGATGAAGTAGGCGCTGGCATCGAGGAGATCGTCAAAATATCCAGTAGTTCAATTGACCCCGAGTTTCTTGAGACCCTTCGTTCACTCGGTGTCGATGAATCGCAGATAGAGATATCCGATGATGTTCTCTGTGAACCTGTGGAGATATTCGTCACCCTTGCGAAGAACGGGGATATTAATCCCTGGGATATTGATATTGTCGAAGTTACGGATAAGTTTCTGGCATACATAGAAGATCTTAAGATAATGGACCTGAGGATCTCGGGAAGGACCCTTCTATATGCATCTATTCTTCTCAGGATGAAATCAACAGGTCTTGTTCAGGAAGAGGTGGAATTGGATGATGATCTCCTTGATGATGACATGGATTTTTATGACATCGAGGAATATCCAGTGCCAAAGCTTCCTATACGCCGTACTGCAACCCGGCCGGTCACTCTTCAAGAGCTTATCAATGAGCTTAAGAAGGCGGAAAAGGTCGAGACCAGAAGGAAAGACCGACGCCTGCGTCGTCGTATTGAAGTGTTTGACAGGGTCACTACAGATGATGTGCTCGGGATAGCACATGAGGAGGATATACGCGGCAGGGTGGATACTCTTCATACTTCTCTGGAAGAGTTGTTTCGAACCAGGGATGAAGTTATGTTCTCGGACCTTGTAGACTGGTCCGGAAGTCGTTCGGAAAGATTGATGACGTATATCTCACTGCTGTTCCTTGCTTCTGAGAAAAAGGTATTGTTGGCACAGGAAGAACTTTTCGGGGAATTATTTGTGCATCCCCCATCTGTCATTGAATGATTTGAAGAGGAAATAAATGAGCGAGAGAGAGATCATAGAAGCCGTACTTTTTGCAGCAGGGGAAGCTGTTGACACACAGACGCTTGCGAAGATCCTCAATAGGTCCGCAAAGAATGTCACACCTGTGATCCAGTCACTGATGGAAGACTATTCGACACGCGAGTCCGGAATGGAGATCATAGACCTTGGCGGACGTTATGTCATGCAGGTCAAACCAAAATATACTGATCTTATAAGTCCCATCGCACCAAAGGAATTGAAAGCACCGATACTTCGTACGCTTTCCATGGTTGCTTATCATCAGCCCGTTGTCCAGTCGGAGCTCGTTGATATGAGGGGTAATTCCGTTTATGATCATATTCGGGAACTTAAGGACAGGGGCTTCATTGAAGCAGTGCCTCATGGGAGGACCAAGCTTCTTCAAACGACTCCGCTATTTGCGGATTATTTCGGTCTTGACAGGAATGAACCGGAATCTATCAAGAAAAAGATCGTTGAACTCTCACGTCAGCAAAGCGGTAAGGAAGGTCTTGATAGGTGGCTGGGACGTAAGTTCATTGGTTTTACTCCGATGTACAGGTCCCTTGTGGACCTTTGTGGTATAAAGGACTACAGGACGATCAATGCCTATGATCCTACTGAAGAAGAACTGGATGAGCTTGCTGATGTTTATAAGCTTGTAATAACAAAAGGTTACACTGAAAAAGTAACCGATAATTATGACGGCGAGATAATCGAGGTAAGGTCTACCACTTTCGAGGATATCATCGATGCCATAAAGTTACTTGAGAACGTGGCTGATCCCGAAAAGGCAAAAGAGAGCATCGAACTCATCACAGAACTGAGGGAGAGGTATGTTTCAAAGGCACTTGTGATCAGTAAAAAGGTCAGGCCAGCAACGGACATGATCGCCCGGATCGTTAGTGATCTGCGCCTTGGTATTTCAACAGAAGGGGTAGTTATAGCACCTGACTACGGTACATCAAGCGAAGGTATGGACGTTACCGAAGGGGCCGATATTCTGGTCCCTACCCATTCATCTATCGAGGGCGATCTCATTGAGAGGGTGTGCAAAAAATATGATGCTATCATCGATGGATTGAAGAAGCTCGAAGACTGACTTTTCATTGATATAGTTTTTATATCGATATATAAAGGAAAGGGTATAAGTATATATACTGTATTTGCGAATATACCTATCCTTATTAATACTCCAGGTCAAAGAACATGTCAGAATCTAATATCAAAACAGAAAACGTGGTCGCATCAACTAAACTTGCAGAAGAGTTTAAGGACATGTCGGAATATAATATCAAAATAGAAAACGTGGTCGCATCAACTAAACTTGCAGAAGAGTTCGACCTCATAAAGATCGAAGAGGAATTCGAGGGTGCGGAATACAACAAGCAGAAATTCCCTGGGCTTGTCTATCGTGTTACTGACCCAAAGGCTGCATTCCTTGTATTCACATCCGGTAAGGTCGTATGTACCGGTGCTAAGAACGTTGCTGATGTGCACATAGTCATTGGCAATATGGCAAAGAAGCTCAACGGTATCGGCATGGAGACTATTGTAGACCCTGAGATCACTGTGCAGAACATTGTTGCTTCAGCTGACCTTCATGCTACCCTCAATCTCAACGCAATTGCTATAGGACTCGGTCTCGAGAATATCGAGTATGAGCCTGAGCAGTTCCCCGGACTCGTTTACAGGATCGCGGATCCAAAAGTAGTAGTACTCATTTTCAGCTCCGGTAAACTTGTGGTCACAGGCGGTAAATCACCTCAGCACTGTGAGCAAGGAGTTGAGGTTGTAAGGCAGCAGCTTGACAACATGGGACTTCTGTAAATGAATATTCAAACCTCACTGGACAAAAACGATGTTTGCATCCTCATTCCTACATTGAATGAGGAAGCTACCATTGTACAGCTTATCAAGGATTTCCGATCGGAAGGCTTTGAGAACGTTCTTGTTATAGATGGTCATAGTTCCGATAATACTCGACAGCTTGCTGAAGAGAACGGTGCAAAGGTGATTGTTCAGGAAGGTAAGGGTAAAGGGCAGGCTGTTCAGGAAGCATTCCGGCTGATCGAAGAGCCTTACACCGTCATGATAGATGGTGACGGAACTTATCTTGCCAGTGATGTTCATGCTGTGCTCCAGCCTATACTCGATGGCCGCGCTGACCATACCCTCGGGAACAGGATGGCCAATTTTGAAGCCGGTGCTTTTACAAGATTGAATCTGGCAGGGAATAGGGTACTTAACAAGCTTTTCGGGTTTGCATACGGTATCTGGCTGGAGGATATACTGACAGGATATCGCGGGTTCACACGCCACGTGATAAAGAACCTTTCTCTGACCGAAATGGGATTTGAGATCGAGACCGAGATAACGGTCGAGAGTGTTAAGCACGAGATGAAGGTCGAGGTTGTTCCTATCACTTATGTCGCAAGGCATTCCTCTGCGGATACAAAGCTCAATCCGTTAAGAGATGGGTTGAAGATCGGTAAGACCATAATCAGAATGGCAAGATTGCATAATCCTATGTTCTACTTTGGAATATTGGGTACCGGATTAACACTTTCAGGTATTGCTGTTGGTCTTTATGTGGTAAACGAGTGGATGAACGGGGTAACTCGCATTCCGATGACCATTTTAACGGCATTGCTTATACTTTCTGGAATTCAGATGTTCATTTTCGGAATGTTGAGCGATCTTATAGTTTCTCTCCACAGGGAAACAATGCGCATTCTCAGAAAAAGAGATGAGTGAAA
>JAIORJ010000085.1 GCA_021108185.1 Methanococcoides sp.
AATTCCTTCCCATGTCACCCAGCCTGAGATCGATGGGTTGATTGATTTCATATGGGTTGCTGGTAGGGTTACAGACCCAATCTCCCAGCAGAAATACTATGAACCCCAGATGCAACAGTTGGACTGGATGTGTGACCGTGCGATCTCCTGGGCAGAACTTGGTCATGTTAGCAATGCTAACAAGAAAGTGACTATTATTTACTATAATCATGAGGGTGGCAAGAACAACATAGGTGCCAGCTACCTTGATATCGGTTCAAGTTTTACATTATTGCTTGAGCAGATGCGAATAGCAGGTTATGATGTAGGAAATGGCACTATTCCAAATGGCAGTGAGTTCATCGATAGGTTCATCGAGAGCAGGAACGTTGGTTCATGGGCACCAGGTGAACTTGAGAAGGTAGTCAACTCAGGTAATGTCATGCTGGTTCCAGTGGACGAATATCTCGCATGGTACAACACTCTGCCACAGTCCGTACAGGATGAGGTAGAAGCACGATGGGGCGAAGCACCAGGTGACATTATGGTGTACGAGAATAAGTTTGTGATCCCTACCGTACAGCTTGGTAATATCAACTTCATACCACAGCCGACCAGAGGTGCCTTGTCAGACGAATCGGCAATGTACCACGATAAATCATTACCTCCTACTCATCAGTATCTCGCGACATACTTCTGGATCAACAATGTCTATGATGCTGATGCTATGATCCACTTCGGTACGCATGGTACTCAAGAATGGTTACCTGGGAAAGAGGTTGGACTGTGGAAGTATGATTATCCATCCATCATGGTGGCTGATACACCTGTAGTATATCCATACATCATGGATAATGTAGGGGAAGGTACTCAGGCTAAACGTCGAGGCAATGCAGTGATCATAGATCACATGATCCCTCCAATAACAGATGCAGAATTATATAGTGAACTGGCTACTATGCATGATACGATGCATAGTTATGAGGATTCAGCAAGTTCCAATGATACTGCAATGATGACACTTTATCGCAACAGTACTATCCAACTTTACGAAAATCTCTCGATGGAAAATGATCTGACTGTGACGGCTGATGAACTAAGGGCAATGCCAGAGGTCGATTTTGCGAACTTCGCTTCGGGCACTCTCCACGATTATCTTCATCAATTACAAGGTACACTCATGCCTCTTGGACTTCACACATTTGGTGTTGCACCACAGGACGAAAAACTTGTCACCATGGTCAAATCAATGCTTAGCAGCGCTTTCATTGATCATATCGTTGATGTAATTCCCCATGTAGGAGATGAGGAGGATTGGACTGATACTGCTGATTCTTATGCAACCGAGCTTTTGAATGCTACATTGCTCAATGGCACGAACGTTTCAGCTGCTCAGTTAAGTGTGTTGAATCTAACCGATTCAAGCATCACAGCAGATCTGAATCTGGCACTGAATTATTCCAGTGCTCTGGTGGATACCTCCCGTGAGATCACTCAGACGTTGTATGCTCTTAATGGAGGATATATTGAACCTGGGTCTGGAAATGATCCGATACGAAATCCGGACGCTTTACCAACAGGCAGGAACTTCTACAGTTTCGACCAGAGGAAGTTCCCTGATGTGGAAACAACAGCTATGGGCGCGATCCTTGCAAACCAGCTGGTGCAGCAGTACCATGATACACATAACAACACCTATCCAAACAAGGTAGCTTATGTTCTCTGGTCTGTTGAGACAATGCGTCATCGTGGACTCATGGAAGCCCAGATATATTCGCTTCTTGGAGTAAATCCAACAAGGAGTTATGGTCGGATAACAGGCTTTGAAGTCCTTCCGAGAAATGACACCAACCCAAGGATAGATGTGGTCATCACACCTTCAGGATTGTACAGGGACACGTTCCCGTATCAGCTTGAGCTGATCGATGAGGCGGTTCGAACAGTGGCAGCACTCAATGAGTCCAATGAAACGAACTATGTCAGATGTAATTCCCTGAAGATGGAAGAAGCACTTCTGGCCAGTGGATTCAATAACAGCACAGCACAGGCGCTCTCACAGTCAAGGATATTCAGTGAATCACCGGGTTCATACGGTACAGGGCTTCCGGGAGCGGTGACCGCGAGTGAGACATGGGACAGTGATGATGAACTTGCAGATCTTTACATGTCACGCATGTCCAACATCTATGGGCAGGATATATGGGGTGAAAACTATGAAGACGTTTTCAGGATGAACCTAATGGATGTTGACGCTGCCATACACAGTGATACCACGAACTTGTATGGGCTCATCGATAACGATGATTTCTACCAGTATCTTGGTGGACTTGGGCTTGCGGTGAGGTCATTGACAGGAGATAATCCGGAGATGTATATTGCAGATCTGAAAAGTGTGGACAATCCTCAGATCATTACCCTGAACGAGGCATTCAGGACGGAGTTGCGTGCAAGATATTTCAATCCGAAATGGATAGAGGGTATGATGGAATACGATTACGCTGGTGCCAGGGAGTTCATGAAGTTCACCGAGCATATGTGGGGCTGGGATGTGACGACCCCTGGATTGGTAAAGGATTCTGACTGGAATGAGATCTACGACATCTACGTCAACGACAAGTACGATCTTGGCATGGATGAATTCTTCAATGATAACCCATATCAATATCAGTCCATGACTGCTCGCATGCTTGAAACAGCACGAAAGGAGTACTGGGATGCATCGGATGAGGTCCTCCAGAACCTAGTGAAGGAGTATGCAGAATCCGTGGTAGAGAGCGGTGTGACATGCTGTCATCATACCTGTGGTAATCCACTTCTCGATGAGTACATACAGGGTGTGATGTCTATGCCAGGCGTTGTGTCACAGGAGACCATAGACGAGTACAATAAATTGATGCAGGAAGCCACACAGAGGGCTACTCCATCATCTGAATCCAGTACCCATAGTAGTAGTAGCGGAACCACTGCATCTGCTTCGATCGTCGAATCCACAAGCAACCAAACAATGGTAAGTGATGCAGGTTACGGAACCACGGTTGAGCAGGCACCAGACACTTCTCAGCAAAACACACCAGACAACTACGTTGAAGGGTATGAAATGACAAAAGAATCCACAACAAGTGATTCAGCCTCGTCGTCTACATCCTTCTCCGGTGCTGATATTTTAGGCAGCGTGTTGGTCATATTGGCCGTTTCTGTCATATTTATCGGTTTCAGGAGACGAGGGATCTAAAATCAATTTAGTAGCACTTCGATAATGTTGTCGAAGTGTCCTTTTCTTTTTTTGTTTTGGTTATCGATTCTCAATACTTGATTATGTGTATGCCACAAAGGGGATCTTGGGCTTTTGACACTCTTACTTATGGCCGATGTTTGAATTAACAATTTCTAATGTGCATGGGCGGCTGCTTCAGTCATTCTGGTAAATGTATTATCAGCGTTATGCCTTATTCACTTCCCCGGAAAGAACCACTTGTATGTACCCCATGAAACTCCCCTAATTCTCCCACCTCACTATCTCACAGCAACTGCTTAAATGATGGGAGTTTGGTTTTTGGTGGTACCAACTGAATATTGTTTAGCGTTTATGAAGCAGCAGTAATAGAGGAGTGGTAGAGTGATAGAGATATGAAAGAGCGACTTCATATGACATATGAGATAAGTCATATATGCTACTTTCAAACGAATATGAATATCTATTATAATCAGAGGTGAAAATTTGAGAAAACTCACAGGAACGATTCTTGTCGCTCTCCTGATGGTAGCTGCAGTGTTCCTATCAGGATGTGCAGCTCCTGAAGAGGAAGAGATTGCAGAGAATGTCACAGAGATCACTTTTGGATACCAGCCAAGTACGCATCAGATTGCCTATATGACTGCAATGGAAAAGGGATTCTGGGCTGAGAACCTCAAGCCTTTTGGAATTAAGGAGATCAGTGAGAATCAGTTCCCCACAGGTGCGCCCGAGATGCAGGCAATGCTTGCAGGTGACATAGATGTTGCTTATGTTGGTGCAGCACCAGTTATCTCTGCCCTGGATTCCGGTCTGGATGCAAAGATCGTTGCAGGTGTTCAGATACAGGGTTCAAATCTTGTATTGCGCCCTGAGATCGAGTACATGTGCCCTGAAGATGTCAAAGGTCTCAAGATCGCAACCTTCCCGCCAGGCACCATACAGGATACACTCCTGAGGGACTGGCTCAGAAACAACGATATTGATCCTGATGAGGATGTCGAGATTGCACCTATGGGACCCGGTAATGCCATCACCGCTATCTCTGCGGGACGGGTTGATGGTGTATTCCTTCCACACCCTGCACCAGCTATTATTGAGGCTGAAGGCAATGGACGTTCCGTGGTAAGCTCTGGAGAGATGCAGGAAGATCATGCATGCTGCGTGCTAGTTGTCAGCGGCGAGCTTATTAGGGAGAACCCCGAGCTTGTGGAGGAGATTGTAAGGACCCATGTCGAGGCAACAGAGTACAACAAACAAAATATTGACGAGGCAGCCGAGATATTTGCACAGAAGACAGGCTGGGATGTTGAACTGATACAGAAATCCATAGCTGAATGGGATGGCGAATGGATCTCTGACCCGAACCTGATCGTGAACTCTACAGTTGATTACACCTAGGTGCAGTATGAGCTCGGATATATAAGCCAGCCTCTTACAGCCGATGATATATTCGACCTGAGCTTCTTTGAAGTTGTGAACATGTCATCAATGCAGTAAATAGCAACATACGTCAATAAAAAGAACTTAAGAAATACCGGATATGGAGGTCACAAGACCTCCACACCCGAAGGAAACATAAAAAAGTTTATAGATAATTCATAGTATTATCTCAAGAACTTGGATACGAATGGAGATGTCTGCCTCTACGCAGGAAGTGTCCAGAAGGACCTTCTCCAAGGAATTCAGAGAACCATGATTCATGTTCGATCTCTTCATTAAGGATTGCCTGAGATAAATCGTAGGTCCAGTGATCTTTTCTGGCGGTCATGTTGCAGATTTGGGTGTATCTCCTTACTGCATATCTTTCCACTTCAACCAGTACCGTTAACATTGCTTTGATGTCCGTTGGATTTTCAGGAAGTTATACCGGTGAGCAAGCAGAAATGTCGTGGAAATCTTTCATGTTTTTGGGTAATACTCAGCATTTTTGGGATTGTGAACCCATATACATCAGAATCGAGAATTCCCACCTTAAAACCCTTTCTGGCAATGACTGCAGCTATATTTACCGCCACCGTGGATTTTCTAACTCCCCCTTTCCCACTGGCGACAGCGATAAATTTAGCAGATGATTTTATATGTATCTTAACTTCTTCTTTGGCTGATGCATTATGCCTTTTCTTATTCTCTGGAATTCACTCTGCCATTCCATCCCTCATTCTTTTGTAATGCCCTGTGAAAATGCTTCGGTAATAGTATCAAGATTGTGTATGTAATCTTTTGCGAGCGGGTCCACAGTTACTACTTTACCACCAATTGCAGATGCAATCGCTTCAGCGCTCTGTTTACTGAACTGTGCCTGTACGAAGATCACGTTGATATTTTTCTCTTCAGCTTCATCGATAAGCCTTTGCATATCCTTTGGGCTTGGTTCCTTTCCTTCCTCCTCGATAGTTATCATATCGAGTCCGTATTCAGTTGCAAAATAGCTCCAAGAAGGATGGTATGTCATGAAACTGCCGCCTTCTTCGCCAAGAATGCCCCGAATTCTGGCATCAGCTTCGTTCAGTTCTTTCAGGTAAGCCTCTTTGTTCTGTAAGTAGAGTTCGCTGTTATCAGGATCTATCTCGATAAGGCCAAGGTATGTGTTCTCGACCATGATCTTAGCATTTAGTGGAGATGTCCATATGTGAGGATCGACTCCTCCATGATCATGTCCCTCTTCTTCACCTTCATGCTCTTCTTCATGCATTTCTATTATCTTAATTCCTTCTGAGCAATCCACTATCAGCATTTCTTCGTTTACAGCTTCTATCTTCTCAAGCCAGACGTTCTCAAAAGGTAATCCGGATCCTACTGTAAAATATGCTTTTGCATCTGCCACATCCCTCAGTTGACCGGAGGTTGGTTCATAGGTAGCAGGACTTGCTCCGGGTGGTATCAGGACAACGATACTAACTCTGTCACCAGCTATCTTTTCTACAAATTCCTGTTGTGGCAGTATGCTTACCGCAACAACGATACTTTCGTCCTGATGGCTGGTATTCTCCTCCGTCTGATCAATGCAACCGGATATGAAAACTGCTATCAATAAAGTGAAGAGGGTCAATGTGAATTTAATATTTTTATTCATGCTAATTCTCCTTTAACATTTTTTAGTTTCTGCTTTCTTTCCTTTTGTATATATTTTTGGTATCATACCAAAAAAATCAATTTTCTCTTTATATTGTATTAGTTAATACCATATGATTTATATATATTCCACCTCCAAAACCAATTGTTTATATGTTTTATTTAATAATTTTGCCGCACCCCAAATTTGGTATTTATAACTGTTTTTGATATTGTAAGTCGTTTTTCTTAGAAACGTACGTTATTTTTGAGATGCGGTTTTCATAATTTCACGCTTACTTTCCGGACATTTAAGATCCAAATGGAGCAGGACAATCTGATTAATTATTTATAAAAATATTAATTATGTTAAAATAAAAGAGGTACAAAAATGAAAAAAGCATTTCAATTATTTGTTTGTTTATTGCTTGTATCTGGAATGTTGACACTATCTGGTTGTGTTGATGATGCCCCAGATATCCCGGATGTTACTCAAAGCGGCTTGCAGGACGATGTCCTGTACCAGGTATCGATCATTGATGCCTTGCTTGAGGGTTTGTATGACGGGCAGCTGAGCATAGGTGAACTGAAAGAGCAAGGAGAATTTTGTCTTGGTACATTCGATGCTTTAGATGGCGAAATGATCGTTATTGATGCTGAGGCCTACCCGACGAAGACAGATGGATTTGCCTATTCTGTGGATGATCCGGTCACTACGCCCTTTGCAGCTGTAACTTATTTTGAGATGGATGAATCCATTGTATTGGACGAATCGTTAAAGTCCTCTGAAGTTGATTCCTCGATAGGGGGAATTGGTTCCTTCAAAGAATCTTATGTATGCTATCAATATAGATGGTACTTTTGAACAGATGAAAGTACGTAGTGTGCCTGCTCAGGAAGAACCATGTCCTCTACTGGTTGATGTGATCGTTGATGAGCAGGCTGTGTTTGAGCTTGAGGATGTTGAGGGTAGCATTGTAGGTTTCTGGTTGCCTTACTATGTTGAAGATATAAAGACCTGATAGATTCCGACGCTGTGCATGGTTCTGAATGGGATATGCGAGTTGCCCGTACCATCATGGGTCTCGAGGTTGTTTCTCCTGAGTCTTTTGGGATAAAGGATGGGAGAGCTGAACATGTCCCTGTCTGAACTTCGAGAAGTGAACCAGCTTGCCTGGTATGCAGAGCAGGATATCAGGCTTGCACTCAAACGGGCAAGGAGCTGGGTTCGCAAACTCAAGAAGGCAGCCGACGACTTCATGTCAGAATCCATCGTGTACGCTGACCTTGTGCATCCCGCTGACCTGCTGGATGTTGAGACCGAACTCGAAGAGACCGGTAAGGAAGGGGGCAGGAAATTTGTCAAAGAGTACAAGATACTGACAGGATTAGGGGATATGTGTGGGTTGAAGAAAAGACTTTTATCCAGCGCAACGAGGAAGGCGTGATCGCCCATTACCAGAGCATCATTGTTGATATTACAGAACGCAAACAGGGGATGAGCTAAAAAACTTTTGAACATTGATGGGCGAGATGGCAACGCCATCCCGTTCATTCGCTGGTCTTCTTTTTCCCATGCACAGGACAGCCATCCTGTGTTGCAGGAGTGCATTCAACGTATTCCCCTGTATTATAGAAATACCTGAAATGCTCTAACCACAGCGGCAATTCCTCTTTCTTATTGATGAACTCAACGAACTTCGTGAACACGTCCAGAGTCTCGTGGGTGAGACCGTGCTCTATCCTGCATGCGTCCTCATCGGCTGTTTTGGCTTCCACTCCCAGTATCTGGATGAACTCCTTCAGAACACCATACTTTTCCTCGGTTGCCCTGGCGATCTCCTCTCCTTTGGGGGTCAGGGTGACAGCACCGTATTTTTCGTAATTGATGTAACCTTCCCTGTTCAGTTTCTTGAACATCCCTGTGACACTGGAGGGGTTCAGTCCCATGATCTCAGAAACGTCCTTCACCCTCGCATACCCTTTCTTCTTTATAATTGAATCCAGCATTTTCAAATAATCTTCAGTTCTTTCTGTTGCCATACCTGATCAACCTGTTTTGGTTTGCCAAAATATGTTTGGAACTTGGTGGCGGTCGTATATAAACATAGCGTTGGTCTGCTGCTGGAATACAAAAACACAGATACATGGCTGATCTGCAAACATCTCTACCAGATGTTTTGGTTCCACGAAATTTTTATATACTACCATTCCTTTTTGGCATACAAACATTGTATTGTATTAACAAAAAAGGAGTTTGATCTAATGTCCGAAACTACGCTTAACCTGCTCGAACCGGGCAGCAAAGCAAAAGTAATACAGATAACTGGCAGAGGCTCTGCCAGAAGAAGGATCCTTGACATGGGAATGGTGCCGGGAGCCGAGATCGAGGTGATAAGGAAAGCCCCTATGGGAGATCCTCTGGAGTTCCTTGTCAAAGGCTACAACCTGTCCCTGAGAAAAGCAGAAGCTGAACTTATCGTAGTCCAGCCCTTGGGAGTGTGAACTGCCATGCCCCACGTTCTACCTCTGACTATGATGCCTGAAGGAAAAGAGGGAAAAGTTGTTTCTATCAACGCGGGTCAGGGCCTGAAACGACGTCTGGTCGAGATGGGGTTTTGCGAGGACAGTCTTGTCATGGTCCACAGGGTTGACCGGGGTGCCTTGGTTGTCGTTGTGAACGGCACCAAATACGCCCTGGGCAAAGGTATGGCTACAAAGATAATGGTATCAGATTGTTAAATGAAGTTGGAAATCAGGAGCGGGTAGATATGGAAAAGAAAAAAATAACCATCGCCCTGGCAGGTAATCCCAATGTTGGAAAGACCACCTTGTTCAATGCCATCACAGGTGCAAGACAGCATGTGGGGAACTGGCCAGGGGTGACGGTGGAGAAAAAGACCGGAAAGAGGACGTACAAGGATACGGAGGTCGAGGTCGTGGACCTTCCTGGGACATACAGTCTCACGGCATACTCACTTGACGAGGTCGTGGCACGGGACTATGTGGTGGAAGAGAAACCGGATGTGGTGGTACAGATCGTGGATGCCACGAACCTTGAGAGGAACCTGTATCTCACCACACAGTTGATGGAACTTGGTTCCAAGGTGGTCATAGCCCTCAATATGTGGGACCTTGCAGAGTCCAGGGGAGATAAAATAGACACAAGAAAGATGGAAGATTTCCTGGAGATCCCTGTTGTAAAGACAGTTGCTAACAGGGCAGAAGGGATCGACGCTTTACTGGAAGAGGTCGTCAGGGAAGCTGACAAGGGTGAACACCACGAACACGAGGTAAGCTATGGTGATGATATCGAGAAAAAGATCATCGAGCTGGAAAAGATCGTTGGTAAAGACAGCGCACTGTCAGGCAAGTATCCGGTGCGATGGTTGAGCGTGAAGCTGCTGGATGGCGATGAGAACATCCTGGAAAAGATCGAGGGGAGTTCAGTGGCTACCCAGGTCAACAGTGTGCTCAGCGCGATCAAAAAGGAAGATTATGAAGCAGCCATGGCAGAAAAACGATACGAGACCATCAATACGGTGCTTCCACAGGTCTGCGTCAAGTGCGTCAAAGAGGTGACATTCTCGGATATGATCGACAGGGTTGTCACCAACAAGTATCTTGGAATACCTGTATTCTTAGCCATGATGTGGGCAGCGTTCGAGGTGACATTCACGGTCGCAACCCCGCTCATGGAATTCGTTGATATGTTCTTTGGCTGGCTGGCTGGAGTGGTTGCACAGAGCATCACAAATCCCGTGCTTGGCTCCCTGCTGGGCGATGGTATCGTCGCCGGTGTGGGCGCTGTTATGATATTCCTCCCCAATATCCTGTTACTGTTCCTCATGATCTCGTTGCTGGAAGATTCTGGATATATGGCACGAGCCGCGTTCGTCATGGATAAGCTCATGTACAAGATCGGTCTGAATGGACGATCGTTCATTCCACTGTTGATGGGGTTCGGCTGTAATGTGCCTGCGATCATGGCTACCCGGACCATCGAGGATGAAAAGGACAGACTGGTGACAATTCTTGTGAACCCATTCATTTCCTGCGGTGCACGATTGCCCGTATATCTCATGCTGGCAGGAGCGTTCTTTGGAAGACAGGCAGGTACTGTAATATTTGGAATATACATACTTGGTATCATCGTTGCCATACTCTCTGCAAAATTGATACGCGGCACAGTAGTAAAAGGCAAACCATCTCCTTTTATCATGGAACTGCCACCATACAGGCTCCCTACGCTCAAAGCAAGCGCGATACACATGTGGGAAAAAGGTTCCATATACCTGAAAAAGGCAGGTACTATCATCCTGGCTGGTGTTGTCTTTGTGTGGTTGCTGTCAGCTATCCCGGCTCCGGGAGTGGATGCAGCGTTCGCGTCCGAGGAGATCCTCGGAACAGAAGACTCCCTTGTAGGTGTATTGGGACATATAATTGAGCCTCTTGTCGCACCTCTCGGGTTTGACTGGAAAGTAGCAGTAGCCCTGGTCTTTGGATTCATTGCCAAGGAGATCGTGATAGGTTCCATGGGAGTGCTGTACGGCACCGGGGAGGACGAAGATGCCCTTGCTGAAATATTAACAGCAGGATCTATGACTCCGCTGACAGCCCTTGGACTGATGGTATTCACACTCCTGTACGCGCCATGCATTGCATGTGTTGGTGTGGTAAAGAAGGAAACCGGTAGTTGGAAATGGACGCTCTTTATGGTGGCCTATGGAACAACACTGGCATGGATAGCTGCGTTCCTGATCTTCCGCATAGGTACAGCCATAGGATGGGGATTATGAACTTGAATTGAGGTGATATTAATGGCAAATACAAATAAAATGATCTTTGCAATGGTGGCAGGAATACTCTATGTAGTATTCGGTATCCTGAAGATGCTGGAAGGATTAGGGATCGAGACCGGTCTGGCTGAATCGTTGCTGATCCCAGGGGATTTCTTCGGAGGTTTCTGCTTTGTCGTGATCGGATCTGTGTTCCTGTACGCGGTCAAAGAGCTGAGTGCAGGGGTGCACATGGGCGTATCCTACGTCTATGTCGGCATCCTGATGTCACTGGTGTTCATGGCAGTCTACCTCCTGGTCATGGGGGCAGACCTCCTTATGTTCTACGCGGTAAAGAGCGAGGACTACGAAGGATGGCGCATTATTGACAGCATGAGACCTGGCATCTATCTCGGGCTCCTGTCCCTTATCGGGTACTTCTCTTGGAAGGACAGGTTCACCACAGAGATGACAAATGTTTGAGGAGGACAAATGAACATAGGCTATCGGTACATGCTAAAGGAGGTCGCAACGACTCTATCTCAGGACAACATAACCTTCGGGGAACTTTCCCGAAGGCTTAACCTGGGTCCGAAAGAGTTGAAGGACCTTCTTGAAACCATGGAACGTAAGGGTGATATAGAGATCTCCTGCATGAGCCCGCCTCCTGCCACAACCAGTTGCGCAGGTTGTGGCATGGGGCCCGCCTGTCCGGGAACGAATCTTGGAATAGGAAGAACATATCGCCTTACCGAGAAAGGAAGAAAGCTATGCTGTGAGTAGCACAGTTTCGAAAATGAAGATCGAAAAGGAGTTCGTCCATGATAATCGGATTCCCAACCATCTCAAGGAAGATACTGGACCTCGTATCACAGGGGAACACGACCTTTGGCCGGATAGCCTGTAAACTGGGAATAACCTAGGGGGAGCTGGTATTTTTATTGCAGTTGATGGAACACAGAGGTTATATCAGATCAGTTTGTGATCCCCAAAACAGCTCCTGCTGTCCGATGGTAAGCAAACCATTGGACAGTAATTCGGTCTATTCGTGCAGGGTGACATACCTCCTTACAGAGAAGGGGGTGGGGGCTTGTCGTAACATAACGGAACACCATGTGCAAAGAGTGAAACAGGGTATCGATCATGCTGTCGCGGAAAGCTGAAGATTATCTCGAAGCTATCCTTAATATCGAGATTATCAAATTCAGTAGTTCGCTAATTTCAGTTTAAACTCATATAAACGACATCATACGATACATT
>JAIORJ010000037.1 GCA_021108185.1 Methanococcoides sp.
GTACAGACGGAATTTGTACGATTTCCGCATATTGTGATATACGTTTTGATACTACTAATATATATCAGAAACAAGAACAAATAGCTGTTTACGCAATTCATCCACCTGTTTCATCTTGCAGTTACACTGCAAGACATCCAGATTGATCTGGATGTTTTCGAAGAAATGAAACTCCCATTAAATCTTCGATTTGATGCGAGATTGAAATGGGTGGTCTTCTTGCTTATTTAATTATAAATATATCAGAATACTCATTTTCCCTTTTTTAAAAATAATTTGTTTTGGAATTCTTTGGAATTGATGTACGCAAATATATCATCGAATTCTCTAATATTAAACTAAATACAGGCGACTATAGGGCATATGCAAATAATACCACACCAAAAAGACTAAAACCAATAGGAGTATTATTTTGGCTGTTATAGTAGCGGCATGCGTCTATAAATAATATCTTTATTATTAGTGATGAATATACAGATCGCTGATGAGAAAGGATAGATCATTAAAACTGAAAAACAAAAAGATAAACTGAGGGATTGCATTATTTGAAAATATCCGGTTTTTGGACACAACATTGAGAGACGGTGAACAGACACCTGGTGTCGCACTGAAAACAGAAGAGAAGGTCTGGATAGCACGTAAGCTTGATGAGCTGGGAGTGGACATTATCGAAGCAGGCTCAGCTATCACTTCCGAAGGGGAGCGTGAGGCAATTCGTGCCGTATCAGCAGAAGGGTTAGACGCAGAGATCTGCAGCTATTGCCGTATCATGCAGCAAGACGTGGATTTCGCATTAGAATGTGATGTGGATTCAATTCACCTTGTGGCACCGGTATCTGACCTACATATTAGTGTGAAGCTGAAAAAAGACAGGGCAGCATTGAAGGAAATGGCATTAAGTGCCGTGGAATATGCAAAGGACCATGGTCTTATAGTGGAGCTTAGCGGAGAGGATGCTTCAAGAGCAGACTTAGACTTCTTGAAGGACCTGTACAAGTCCGGCGTTGAAGTAGGTGCTGACAGAGTGTGTTTCTGTGATACTGTGGGATTGCTTGTGCCTGAAAGAACAACCGAGATATTTAAAGATCTATCATCATCCATTGACGTACCGGTGGCTGTTCACTGCCACAACGACTTCGGTCTTGCAGTATCGAATACAGTAGCAGCGCTCAATGCCGGTGCAAGAGAAGCACATATGACAGTAAACGGCATCGGAGAAAGAGCAGGGAACGCATCCCTTGAAGAGGTTGTCATGGTCCTTGAATGGCTCTATAAGCGTGATACTGGCATAAAGACCAATGAACTTTACAAGGTCTCAAGGCTTGTCAGTCGTCTCACAGGCCTCGCCGTTGCACCGAATAAATCACTTGTAGGCGGAAATGCATTTACCCATGAAGCAGGTATCCACGTTCACGGATTGCTTGCGGACACTTCCACCTATGAACCAATAACCCCGGAAAGTATCGGACGTGAAAGACAGATCGTCCTTGGAAAACATGCAGGAAAGAGTTCCGTTACACTTGCACTGAAAGAGCAGGGATTGGATGTGAATAATTCACAGCTCAATGAGATCGTCTCACGTGTGAAAGAACTAGGCGATCACGGAAAGCGTGTTACCGATGCTGATCTCCAGACAATTGCAGAAACTGTGCTTGACATATACCAAGAATCAAAGGTCAAATTAGAGGATTTCACTGTCGTATCCGGGAACAGAGTAACTCCAACCGCTTCTGTAAGGTTGACAGTCGATGGAAAAGAGGTCGTTGAAGCGGCTATCGGAGACGGACCTGTGGATGCTGCCTTTGAGGGAATTCGCAAAGCCGTATCCGGTGTTGCTGATATACATCTTGAGGAATATCACGTAGATTCCATTACCGGCGGTACAGATGCACTTGTGGAGGTACTGGTAAAACTTTCAAAGGACGGAAAGATGGTCACCTCACGAGGCGCACGAACAGACATAATCATGGCATCTGTAGAAGCAGTGATAAACGGTATCAACCAGCTCATACAGGATTAAGAACAAGTAATTTATGATTAATAATTGAAAGATGTCGATATATAGTTTGATGGTCAGTATAGATATCAACAAACACATATCGATAATATCTTACCGATCAACAAAGGAAAAGATAGCATGACCGGAAAAGCAGAAAGAATGACAGGCGCAAGAGCATTCGTCGAGTGCCTGTATCGGGAAAACGTCGAAATTATTTTCGGATATCCGGGAGGCGTGCTGCTCCCTATCTATGATGAACTTTATGATGCACACCTGCACCATCTGCTCGTCAGACACGAGCAGGCAGCAGTCCATGCAGCCGAAGGATACGCAAGAGCTACAGGTAAAGTCGGTGTATGCCTCGCAACATCAGGCCCAGGAGCAACGAATCTTGTCACAGGTATTGCGAACGCATACATGGACTCGGTGCCAATGGTAGCATTCACCGGACAGGTACCAAGCTCAATGTTAGGCAATGATGCCTTCCAGGAAGCTGACATCACGGGCATTACGATGCCCATCACAAAACACAATTACCTCGTACAGGACGTAAAGGACCTGCCAAGGATCATCAAGGAAGCGTTCCATATTGCTTCCACAGGCAGACCCGGACCAGTACTTGTCGACATTCCAAAGGATATTACTACAGACGAGCTTGATTTTGTATATCCTGACACGGTCGAACTGCGTGGATACAAACCAACATTCAAAGGCAATGCACAGCAGGTAAAGAGAGCTGCATCTGTCCTTAAAGGTGCGAAAAGACCCGTGATCTATGCAGGCGGCGGTGTGATAGGATCGGAAGCAAGCAAAGAACTGCTGGCATTTGCCGAGAAGCTCAAAGCACCTGTTACGACGACACTTACCGGTATCGGAGGATTCCCGAACGATAATGAACTTTATCTCGGAATGCCTGGAATGCACGGCACGAAATATGCGAACTATGCAATTCAGGAAAGCGATGTTCTCATAGCAGTAGGTGTACGTTTCGATGACAGAGTAACCGGAAAGACAACATCTTTCGCACCGAACGCAAAGATTATCCACATTGATATCGACCCTGCGGAAATATCAAAGATCATAAAGGTAGATGTCCCGATAGTCGGCGATGCAAAGCAGATCCTGGGATCACTTATCGACCAGGTTTCCGAATGCGATACCAAAGACTGGCTCGACAAAATTGCCACATGGAAGAGGGATTTCCCATTGTTCTATGTCAACAGGGATGATGTCATCAAACCACAGTACATCCTCGAACAGATTAACGAGGTATGCCCTGATGCGATAATCGTCACTGAGGTCGGACAACACCAGATGTGGGCTGCCCAGTATTTCAAATACAAGGAACCTCGTACATTCATATCCTCAGGCGGACTCGGAACAATGGGCTATGGTTTCCCGGCAGCTATCGGTGCCAAGCTCGGCAGACCCGACAAGATCGTTGTCGATGTTTCCGGTGACGGTTCGTTCCAGATGAACTCACAGGAAATGGCAACCATTGTCCAGAACAACATCCCCATAATCATTGCAATTTTCAACAATGGTTATCTTGGAATGGTCAGACAGTGGCAGGCATTGTTCTTCGAACACCGGTATTCACACACCACCATTGAGAACAGTGTTGACTTCGTCAAGCTGGCAGAAGCATACGGCGCAATGGGAATACGCGTAACAAAACCATCCGAAGTGAAAGCTGCCATTGAAAAAGCGGTTGAGTTCAATGGACCAGTACTTATCGATTTCATCATCGAACGTGAGGAGAATGTATCCCCTATGGTCCCGGCAGGTGCTGCAATAAACGAAATACTCGATCTGGAGGACATACAATGAGACACACACTTGCAGTTCTGGTAGAGAACAAATACGGAGTACTGGCAAGGGTCTCCGGGCTCTTTTCACGCCGTGGTTTCAATATTGACAGCCTTGCAGTAGGGATCACTGAAGACCCTACGATCTCAAGGATGACCATCATTGTCAGTGGTGATGATCACGTGCTTGAACAGGTCATGAAGCAGCTTAACAAGCTCATCGATGTCATTCGTGTGATAGACCTCAGTTCAGAAGAGTTCGTTGAGAGAGAACTGGCCCTCATTAAAGTTAATGCCGATGCCAACAATCGTGCAGAGATAATACAGATAGTCGATATCTTCAGGGCAAGGATAATCGATGTTGCCTCAAAGTCAGTGACCATCGAAGTTACTGGTGACATTGAAAAGATAAAGGCTATTCAGACCTTGCTTAAGCCATTCGGTATCAAAGAGATGGCAAGAACCGGAATAGTAGCCCTTAAAAGAGGCTCAAAGAGCTTGTGATCATTATTCATATTTAATATTTTCAGAATCAGGAGAAATAAACATGGTAGAAATGTTCTATGACAAAGATGCCGATCTTGGCGCACTTAAAGGTAAAACAATTGCTGTAATGGGCTATGGTAGCCAGGGTCATGCTCAGGCACAGAACCTTCACGACTCCGGCCTTGATGTCGTTATCGGTCTCAGAGAAGGAAGCCGCCGCTGGAAACAGGCAGAAGATGATGGCCTTAAGGTCATGACCGTAGCAGACGCTGCAAAAGCTGCAGATGTTGTCCAGATCCTCCTTCCTGACGAGATCCAGTCAAAGGTCTATTATTCAGAGATCGAGCCAGGACTTGAAGCCGGAAATTCCCTTGTGTTTTCACACGGATTCAACATCCACTACAACCAGATCGTACCATCAAAGGACCTTGATGTCTACATGGTAGCACCAAAGAGCCCAGGTCACCTTGTAAGAAGAACATACAATGAAGGAGCTGGCGTACCAGGTCTTATCGCAGTCCATCAGGACGCAAGCGGAAATGCACGTGAAATGGCACTTGCACACGCAAAGGGTGTCGGATGTACAAGAGCCGGTGTCATCGAGACAACATTCCGTGAAGAGACAGAAACCGACCTTTTCGGAGAGCAGGTCGACCTTTGTGGCGGTGTCGCAAGCCTTATCAAGACATCCTTTGAAGTTCTTGTCGAAGCAGGATACCAGCCGGAGATGGCATATTTCGAGACACTACACGAGCTCAAGCTCATTGTTGACCTCATCCACGAGGGCGGTCTTGAGAAGATGTGGTATTCAGTATCCAACACCGCAGAATATGGCGGTCTTACAGTAGGCCCACAGATCATCAACGAAGAGTCCCGTGAAGCAATGTACATTGCACTCGAGAGGATCCAGAACGGTGAGTTCGCACGTGAGTTCGTCCTTGAAGGACAGACAAACCATGCTGTACTGACCTCCATGGAACGCCTTGAAAGGGAACACCCTGTAGAGGTCGTTGGTAAGAAGCTCAGGGCAATGATGCCATGGCTTAACAGCGAACTCAACGAAGAGTAAGCTTATAAAAATAAACTAAATACTTTTTCAGGGCATCATGTCCTGAAAAACCTTCTTTTTTTGTGATCCTTATGTCAACTACCATAGAAACCATTCTTAACCGACGAAGTGTCAGGGAATACACCGATGAAACAATCAGTGAAAAGGATATCAATACCATCCTTGACTGTGCCAGATGGGCACCATCGGGTCTTAACAACCAGCCCTGGAAATTCATTGTCATACAAGATGAGAACACCATCACGAAACTGGCACAATGCACACATTATTCAACCATTGTACTAGGATCCAAAGTATTGATCGCAGTCTATCTTGACAATGCCGAAATGTACCACCATGACAAAGATGTAATGGCCATCGGAGCAGCAATACAGAACATGTTGCTTGCCTGTGTCGAACTTGGACTTGGCTCAGTATGGCTTGGCGAGATCCTCAAACAGGAGGAAAAGGTCAGTTCCATCCTTGAGGTCCCGGAAAGTTATGAGCTTATGGCAGTGATAGCTATTGGAAAACCTGTGGAAAAGGAAAGAATGTCCAGCAGGAAAAGTATTGCTGAACTTACTTTCGAAAACAAATTCGGCAAGAAGTGGATAGGTTCGAACTGAACCTTCCACAAAGGTCCTCATACCCATGCCATAAAATAAAGAACGTCACATGGGAACCTTAAGTAATAATAGTTCCCAGCTTATTTTTTCCTGTAACTGCTTCGCATCTGCGCTGCAACCTCACATTTACGATTGGCACAATATTCTTTCGCATCCTTCCCCTGCTCTTTGACGCGCAACCATCGCCAGCCACACCCCTCACACACCTTATCGGTGATGGTCAGCCTGCCGTTCTTTGGAACAGACTGGGTATGACCACAACGTTTTGTACAGCCAAGAAAACGTGAGTCCTTGGTAGTGATCAGAAATGTCTGACCATCGCAGGCAGGACAGGCACCCACAACTTCCGGAGGATAACATTCCTTTTCCATATCGCATGAAAAGCATGGGCCTATACCCACAGCCCAGAAATATTTGCTCCCCACCTTCAAAACAGCCGCTCCACCTTTCTTGCACGTACGTGACCTCTGCACGGCCAAAGCACCTGTTTTCGGCAAAGGGAAAGTGTTCTTGCACTGCGGATAGCCCGTACAACCTACAAAACGCCCTTTATCCGTACTGACGATACGAAGCACCCGTTCGCATTCACTACATTTACCAATATGGTTCTTCTTATCAGCCTCGACCGCTTCATCTGTAATGGTCCCTGCTATACGAGTGACCATAAGATCACGATTGCTCAAAAGCTGGGAATACATCTCCTTGATAAGCGAAGTACCTTCTTCAAGGGCCATCTCGAACTTCTTATTCCCGTCCTCAACATCCTGTATGAGAGATTCTATACTTGACCGTATGTCAGGTTTCACAAGAATAGGTACTGAACTGTTCAGCGCATCCATCAAAGTAAAACCAGTATCTAGTATGGCAATGGTCTTTCCCTTGACCTCGAAATAACCACGTTTCTTGTTGGTCTCTATATGACTCGGAGCAGTTGCTTTGGTACCGATGCCATGCTTATCCATAAGTGTAAGGAGTTCGGCCTCAGTTAGCCTTTTCGGAGGTGTGGTCTGTGACTTTATATTAGTGACCTTCTTGACATCGAGGACCTCACCCAGATCGAGTTCCGGTAATATCTTGTCCTGTGGTTTCTCAAAAGGATAAACAGCAAGCCATCCGGCATTCTTCTGTATCGAGCCCGTGGAATCGAACAGTTCGTCCACCATGGTGATCTCAAATCTTGTCTTTTCAAATATCGCCGGTGGAAGTAAGTTTGCAATGAAATGTCTTACGATAAGATCATATACATCCCATGCACGCGGCATCTTGACAGCTCTTTCGACCTCCATGCGTGAACCTGCCTTGATCGGATGAATAGGCGGGTGGTCATGACCGTCCTTTTTACCATTACGGGGAACTATGGCTTTTTGTGAGAGTAACAACAATGCAAAATCCTGATAATCCCCTTTAATAAAGCCTTTGAGTATGCTGCCAAAATCCATGTCATCAGCATAAATGTTCGTCTCTGTCCTCGGATAGCTGATAAAGCCTGAAAGATAAAGCTGTTCAGCGATCTCCAGAGCCTGATCAGGACTCACACCCAGGAATTTCGATGCACGCTTTAGGAACTCATTGGTGTTGAGCGGGAAGGGAGGATTTGTATTCATCTCCTTTACTGTCTTTTTAGAAATGACCGCAGTCTTGCAACCTTTCAGTTTCTTAAAGATCGCATCCGCTTTTTCTTTATCATAGATGTGACCACCGCGGTGAATACCTGTAATATCAGCACCCTTTCCGGCGAATATTCCCTCGATCTTCCAGAAATCCCTGGAATCGAACTTACGAATGGCAAGTTCACGTTCATAAACAAAACCACATGTAGGCGTCTGACATGGTCCGATAGAGAGAACACCCTTGGTCCTTGCCCTTTCCCGCACCGAAAGGGTCACAAATCGAGTAAAGGATGCACCCATCTTGAGATCAAGGATCTGTCTCGCCTCTGCGGACATCGCCATGTTCTCATCAGGCTCCACAAGGTCATTAAAAGCCTTTTCGATCTCACTTTTGGAAAGAGAGGAAAAACGTGCACGTTTAACTGTTGAATTGCACACTTTCTCTGCAATGGACTTCGCTTCGAACCCTATATTCTCCCCTTCCCTATCAAAATCGCAAGCAAGCACAAGAAGGTCTGCACCTTTGGAGATCTTCAGGATAGCACTGCCAAACGATGCTTTGTTGATCTTCTTCACAGGATCGGTATCCAACAGAGCAGCAGGGTCAACATCCCTCCAATTGCTGAACTCTTCAGGATAGTCATAGCCCATGATATGACCTGCAAGTCCCATGATCTTCCAGAGAGATCCATCCCTCTGGAACTCATATACAGAAACACCATCCACGATGCTTCTTTTTGCGGAACCTCCGGACAGGATGGTAGATATCTGTGCAGCGGCCTTGTTCTTCTCGGTGAATACAACTGTGGTCATGGGTAATTGAGTGGATAAAGTAGTTCAAATAGCGATACTGTTCCTAAAAAAGGTATGACATTACATAACGCTAACACTACATTAAAGTTATCTGGCATTAAAAATGAGGAAAATAGAGAAAACAAATAAAAATAGAGGTGAACAAAAGGTTCACCTTACCACAAGAACTTCCACAGGAGAATGACGTAATACATTTTCCGCCACACTTCCAAGAAGCAATCGTGTCAGACCGGTCTTACCGAGAGTTCCCATTACGATCAGGTCGATATCATTATCCTGTGCATATCTGAGGATCTCTTCAGAAGGATGACCTTCAAGCAGAACAGGTTCTGCATCCACACCATTTATTTTGGCGACTTCGACAACCTCGTTCACTGCTTTTGTACCCTCTTCCCTCATTACATCAAATGGTACTTCCCATCGCATCATCCTTGAACCTATACATGGAAGAGGCGGGATGTGTCGGAAGGACACAAACTGCATAGATCTTTGCTCCAAGTAGCCCTGCCAGGTTCATTCCTGAAAAAATAGCATTCTTTGCATTATCAGAACCGTCGGTAGCTATCAATATTTTATTATAACTTTTACCTGCCATGTAATACCCCCAGTAATACATAGGTGCTCTTTGAAAAGACATTCACCCAAGTAAAATATACTTTTCAATAGTATATTATATTTACTAAAATGTCCTGAGAAAGTTCGGCCACATGAATATGAAACATATATATGCACCTGTGCTGTATTGCAACTACAAACGAGACTTGAAATCATAATATCTTAAGGTACAGACCATTTTGCCGGAGTAACTATGACATTAATGGAAGATGCAAGGAAGGGACTGATCACCCCTGAGATTAGAAGTGTGGCCGAAGTTGAAGGGATAGATGCAGACCTTGTAAGGTCCTGTGTTGCAAAGGGACTTGTGACCATCCCGAAGAACATAAAAGGTAAATCCCGTGCATTCGGTATCGGGAAATATATGAGCGTTAAGATAAACGCCAATATCGGAACCTCAAGGGATTTTGTGAATATCGATGAAGAGGTCGATAAAGCAAAAGCAGCGGTTGAATACGGAGCAGATACCATCATGGACCTGTCCACCGGAGGCGACCTCGACCTTATACGTTCAAGGATAATGGACGCAGTGGATGTACTTATTGGAACCGTGCCAATATACCAGGCAGCAGCATCCCATAAGACTGTGGTCGATATGACATCTGATGACATGTTCAATGCTGTTCGCAAACATGCGGAGGATGGAGTCGATTTTGTCACTATCCATTCAGGTGTCAATTATAATGCATTGGAAAGGCTCAAAAAAGGCGACAGGATCACAAATGTTGTCAGTCGTGGCGGCTCTTTCACCATTGCATGGATGATACACAATGAACAGGAAAATCCATTCTATTCTGAATATGACTACCTTGTGGAGATCGCTAAGGAATACGACCTGACAATAAGTCTTGGCGATGGCATGAGACCGGGTTGTATCCATGATGCATCCGATGCACCAAAGTTCATGGAATTCATAACCCTCGGAGAACTTGTCAGCAAAGCAAGGGAATCGGACGTTCAGACCTTTGTGGAAGGTCCGGGACATGTACCTTTGAACGAAGTCGAGCTTAGCGTAAAGGCCATGAAAGAACTGTGCCACGGTGCACCCCTTTATTTGCTTGGCCCTCTTGTGACCGATATTGCACCAGGTTATGACCATATCACCGGAGCTATCGGAGGCACACTGGCAGGAATGTGCGGAGCGGATTTCCTTTGCATGACAACACCAGCAGAACATCTTGCATTGCCAACCATAGATGACATACGAGAAGGCGCTATTGTCACACGTATCGCTGCACATGCTGCCGATCTTACCCGCGAGGGACAGAAAGAAAAGGCGCGTGAGCTGGATGACAGGATGGCACATGCACGTGCTGAACTCGATTGGGAGACCCAATACGAAGTTGCCATTGACAGTGAAAAGGCACGCAAGATCAGGGAAAGCCGAAATACCGGTACTGATGCATGTTCCATGTGCGGTGAACTCTGTGCCATGAAGATAGTCAAAAGTGCACTTGAAGAGAGTAGGCAGAAGGACAATTGATCTTCCTGTAGCTCTTTCTTTTTTACAATTACTGAGATCTAGAGATTCATGCATTTCTTTTTTTGAGATGTTGCTAATTTTGTAGAACCCATTTGCCAAAATGGGCTTTGTCCGAAAAATAGGGTACTTTTCGTTCAAAAGCATTATTTTTCGGTCAACAACACGATTTTTCGGTCAAGAATAGTATTATTCAGGCAAAGACTTTGCCATCAACAAGTATATGATTAATTAACTTAATTAACTATTATGTCTAATCAACTATCCTTTGAAAACGTTAGCATATACTACAATATGATCGTTAACGACGGGAAACTTGACAATAACAAGGATCTGAGTGCAAGATTGTACCTGTATCTCTCCCAGATCAAGACATTAGGCGATCCAACTATGTCAGAACTGGCAGCTAGTGTGAGAGTATCGAAACCTGCTGTAAGCAATGCAGTCAAAAAACTTCAGGAGATGGGGCTTGTAGATATCCAGGAATCTTCAAAAGATAGGCGTGTCTCTCATCTATGTATTTCCAGTACTGGAAAAGAAGTTCATGAAGTCCTTGATTCTGCTGATCAACAGTTTTTCAGAAAGATAGAGGAAATTCTGGGTGATGACAG
>JAIORJ010000213.1 GCA_021108185.1 Methanococcoides sp.
AAGCTCGGTCTTCTTCCTGATAGAGCTGGAAAAATATGTAAAAAAGAAAAGGAAAATGAATTAATCAATTAATTCGATAAACTACTTTGTCTTTGAAGCTCTAAACTTTAAAATGTGGACTGATGATGCGATCGATCAGTCTTCATTACCACAGCAACTGCAGGAAACATTGCCTTTGAATGGAAGAAAATGGGATTCTCTAAAGGAACACTTCATTACACGAAACAGGATGCCAAGAAAGATAAGCCGCTTATACTCAATGCTCATGTGAGGGAGAGGTTAGAATTGGAAAAAGTCCGGAAATCTAAGAGATCAAAAAATGGTGAGCAGAAAACTCACCTTGAAACCAGAACATCTACCGTAGATTGACGCAACACTTCCTCTGCAACACTTCCAAGAAGTAATCTTGTCAATCCTGTCTTTCCAAGACTGCCCATTAAAATAAGATCAATGTTGCTAGCTTCTGCAAACTTGATGATCTCTTCTGCTGGATGACCCTCAAGAATCACAGTTTTAACCTCAATACCACTCGAAGAGTAGACATCTGCGATATGTTCAACAGCTTTTTTAGCCTCCTCCATCATGACATTGAATGGCACTTCCCATCGCATCATCCTGGAGCCTATAGGCATTGAAGAAGATGGGTGTGTAGGTACTACACAAACCGCATATACCTTTGCACCAAGTTTTTTTGCAATATCGATACCCGATAAGATGGCTCTATCTGCATTCTCTGATCCGTCAGTAGCTATCAGGATCTTCTTATATTCCTTTCCAGTCACATAATTACCCCCTTGTTGATATGTAAGCTGTAATGGCGCACTTTACCACATAAATGTAAACTTCAATAATATATCAACGTTTCCAAAACGTGATAAGAGGAGATTATCAAATTCCGCAGTTGACTAATATTTACCCCTTCTATAATAATCCTCATTATCTATTTCATTCAACTGTTAACATCGGTTTTAGCTTCCGTCTCATCCATTCCGCAACAGTTTTTGCATATGGAAATTAACAGATTATCAGGGTCCCACATATCATCGCACAACCAGCACCGGTACCTTGGAATGTCTAACAACATTCTCTGCTACACTACCGATTAAGAACCTCTTAACTCCCGTCAAACCAAGTGTGCCCATCACTATCAGGTCAATATCATTTTTCTCTGCATAATCGATGATCTCTTCAGCTGGTCTGCCTATGAGCAATACAGATTTCACCTGAACTTCAGCTTTCTTTCCAGTTTCTTTTACATATGCAGTTGCACGTACTCCCCTATCAAATAATTTTTCTTCAATTCCGTTCGCCCAGCTTATGCCCTTTCGTGCAACCGGGACATACTCATCAGAAACAACAACAACAGATACTGCATAAACTTCAGCCCCAGTCCCTTTTGCAATTTCAATACCATAAGAAACTGCGTTTTTGACATTATCTGATCCGTCGGTTGCAATCATAATTTTCTTACAGATATTCCCTTTCGTCTTATCCACTCTCCTTTTATCCTATAATCTAATAGAGACCGTTTATAGACTCATTTTGTAGCATTTTAACTCATGCGTCTTGATAGATAATTTACACAACTGAAACTTATCCCAAATATTACTTTGGACACATCCTATAAAAGTGATTTGTCAATTGATAGATAATATATAACCATAATAATATTAAAACTTCATTTCAAATCGAATAGTGGCGGCTTTCTTTTGCGATTGGGAATACATGCAGAGGGAACTTTACCACATATTAATGTATCGTATGATGTCGTTCATATGAGTTTAAACTGAAATTCGCGAACTGCTGAAAATTGATGAACGACAGATAAATGGAGATTTAAGGTTATGTCCGTGTTTATCGTTGTTACCTGCTAAACCTCGTTTTCGTACTCATTAAAATCCGTAGTAAGTTAGTGTTTACGTTGTTCATGATTCTTTTATCATGAAAGTTTTCTATAGAGCTAAAACTCCATCTTTTCTTTCCTGTTCTCCATGAATAGTAGTAGCTACAATGACCACTTGTAAAGCCACTGGAATCAATTGCAGTAACAGGAATTGTTTCACCCCATGAATAAAACAAATTCTACAGTTTCTGGTTTCTCTAGATGTTGATATCCCAACATTTTGTGCAAAACAATATTCATAGTAATTAGACCACTGATACCTTTTGTATATATCAAATTCTTTTTATAGAATAGAATATTTGCAAAATCTGTGATTATTACAGACTACATAATATTATTGACGCTAATTGGACTAGTAGTTGCATATCTCAATAAGCATTCAATGATCTTTACTTTTGTTTTCATAGTCTTCATAACAGTATCTGTTTATAGACTCACAGATGATTATGTGTCTGTAGCGTTAACTGTTGCAGGTTTAATATTCGCTCATCATTCAGTACAACCTTTTTTCTATCCAATAGCTGTAAAAAACGAATCAAAAGAGAGATACTTAACGTGTATGTATGAAAATGGAAAAGTATGTCCTTTTGATAAAACAGAAGATGTACATATATAATATATGCATAAATGACCCAAATCTATTAAATTATATGGAGAGTGAATAGCTCTTAAATCCCACCTGTGTTAAAATGTCCTGAAAATTGTTTAGCAAGTTTGGTTTTTGACCAATCCTTGATTTTATCTGGTGATGTGAATAGGTCGTTACTGCTACCACCAAACCCGCCTGATCTGCCCGCTGTGATTCGGATATTCTTGATAGCTGTAATGGTATCTTTTTGGAGCTTGTTGTTTTCCTATGTTGTTCGGTTCTCTGGCTTCCTTCTTACTCTATTCCTAGAATATCTGGAACACAAGCAGAGATCAATTGTCTCTCAATGTCTGGCGTTACCTTTGCGTAGAAGGCCGCTGTAGTCCTCGTACTGGCGTGTTTCAACCTATATGCTATGATTTCCATGGGAGCGCCTTTTGAAAGCAGGTACGTGGCCAGACCATTCCTAAAAAGATGAGGATGAATTGATCTGATGCCTGCAATTTGTGCATAATCATCCAGCATATAATATACACTCTGACGAACCATTACTTTTTTTGAACCGTTGACACTCTGGAAAAGTAAACCGGATATCTTCCAAGTCCTGATATAATTTGATACTCGTAGTGTTGTATCACTATCCAGACTGATAGTGTGCCACTTCTTACTTTTCAACACAAAGAATTTGATTGTCTTTTCTTCAAAGTCAATATCAGATTCATGAATAGAAAGGACATCAGATACCCGAGTACCAGTAGCCCACATTGTCCCTAAAATCCACCAAAATTAGCCAAAATTAGCCAAATTCGACGAAATGGAACATATTGGATGCCTTTACCCGACCATTTCCCACGAAGATCCACCCAAATCTAGAAGCCCCCCTTGTCCCCCAGATAGTAACAATGAAAACAAAAGTCTCCTGTTTCCGATGAATCTCAAAATCAAAGTCACGGTTCGGACAAAGCTTTTGACCATATACTTCATGCCCTCTATTTTTCAAGATTCTCAACAGATCCATCAGTTCAACACCAAGAAAATGCCTTATTATTCTTACTCCTTACTGTCGTTCAATGACTGTCGAACAGCATTCGACTCGGACGGGATGGAGGAACTACGGCCAATGTTTTAACGAGCTCATTTGTGTGCTCTTACGAATTCTTCAAATTGTTCATGGTATCTTGCTCTATCTACCAGTTCTGTAAAGAAATCATCCATATTATTTCACCTAAATTACTACAATTACTTCTGTATATATTAATGACTGTCACACGAGGTGAAAGTATTCTGAGTTTTTGTTCTGTGCTATAAAGCAAATTAAAGACTGTGAATCATCAAACATATTGTCACAACAATCTCCATGTCAATTGCGGTGTGACCCGACATTGCATGGAAACTTATATATAGGGTTCCATGTCAATATAGGTATAAGACGCGATTGCGTGGAAATGCCGCCGATCAAACACTGAATGAAAAACAAAGGAGTCAATATTATGAACAACATATACAAGTACCTCAAATCTGCCACCACGGGTGAAGAAAAATCAGAAAATGAACATGATATGGAAGTATTCATGAAATCACAGGAACTGGCAGAAGAATTCGATATCAAATATGACGGAGAAAGTATTGTACCAATTGATACAAGCCTTGCAGACTCCGTATTTGAAGCTGCAGTCCAGTTAGTGACATCTGTGGGTATCTACTGCATTGACACAAAGAAAACCATAAAGATCGAAGAAGAGGATATTGTAAAGTCCCTGAACACTTCCAAAACGCTTGAGATAGGAAGAAAGAATGAAAAGGTCACAGTTCCCTTCAGGTACATTATGGACTCCGAACCACCGGTCATAATCGGAGGGCCTATGGGAGGTACTGTTTCCGAGGAGAACTTCCTTGAAGTTCACGTGAGTTCTGCCATGGAGCCTATTGTACAGGGTATATATGCAGGTGCACTTGAAAAGATGGGAGGTAAAGGAATACGCGGGAAAACACCATTTGAGATGCTTGCCGCGCTGAAGGAAGCCAGGGAGGAAAGACTTGCAACAAAACTTGCAGGACGTGAAGGTCTTACTTTGATGGGACCCGGAACACCGACCATCTCACAAGCATATATGCTGGTTTCTTCCGATGAACTGTACTCCAGTGCAGATGTCCAAGAGGCCTACCAGCTGGATGAGCTTAAGACCGACTATGAGACATTCTATAAATCCATATTCCACCTTGAGCACGGGAACCATTTCCTGAGCGGTCAGTGTCCGGTCTTTGGAGGAGCAGGTATCGGCTCACCTGAAGGACTTGCTATCGTTGATGTTGCAGAGACCATCCAGTCAAAGATACTCACAGGTGCCAGTATACACGTTTCCGGTGCAATTCATGTGAATACTCATTCATCCTCAACAAAAGAGATCATGTGGGCATCCAACCTTTCCTCCATGGCAATTTCACGTAACATGCACCATCACATAGGAAGATATTACTGGAACCTTGCAGGCTGCTGCACTGACATGATGTTCTATGAGACCGCCGCACAGGCCATAGGAGATACTGTTTGTGGAAGGGACATGCTGATAGGGCCAGTGGGTGCCCGCGGAGCAGGTGCCGATCACTCCACAGGACTTGAATCCAGGTTCATGGGAGAAGTTGCACACATGGCAACCGGCCTGTCACTTTTGGAAGCAGATGAGGCTGCCCGGAATATCTATAGGAAATATGAGAATCTGTTGGTACATGCTCCCGAAGGCAAACCTTTCAGCGAATGCTATAAAGTAAAATCAGAGTATGAAATGAAGCCTACAGATGAATACATGAAACTCTACAAGGAAGTATTCGCAGAAGTTAGAAAATACTGTGCAATCGAGTAATAGCAGTGGAATCAACATGAATGATATTTTCGGAACAGATGGGATTCCAATATTCAAAAACAGGGCATCGCTTTCCCCAAGGCATCTTCCAGACAGGCTTGTTGGGAGAGAAAAGCAGGTAACAGAGCTTGCTTCACTGATGAGACCTGTCCTCCACCAAGGAGAGCCTGCAAATGTATTGATATCCGGAATTAAAGGGACGGGTAAGACAACTATTGTGAGATTTGTCCTGAAACAGCTGAGCGCGAACATTGAGAAAAAAGGCCTTAACGTTGTTCCGGTCTTCATCAACTGCCGGAAGATCAACACGACCAGCAGGATCATACTTGAGGTGCTGAACAAGGTATCACCTGAAACAGAAGTTCCAAGAACGGGACTTTCAATGGGAAAATATTACAGAGCATTATGGAAAGCGCTGAACGAAAAGAGGGCCACAATAATTGTGGTCTTTGATGAAATCGAGGTTCTGAAAGACAAGAACATATTTTATGAACTCAGCCATTCCAGCGTGAATATGAGCATCGAAGAAGACATATTCATAGGCATCATTGGAATTAGTGATGATATATTCTTTTACCCTAAGGTCGAGCAAACTGTTGTTTCAGCACTCCAGTACAGGAACATAGTATTTCCACCATATAGCGAGGAAGAGGTTGAGCAGATACTGAATGATCGCTGTAAAATTGCGTTTGTGGAAGATGTTGTGGACGGAGGAGTAGTACCACTATGTGCGGAGCTATCCGGGGAGGAACATGATTGTGGAAAAGCCCTGAATTTGCTGGAAAAAGCGGGGGATATAGCAGACATAACGAATGAGGAAAAAATAACTGAAAAACATGTCTTGCTTGCAAATGAAGAGATGGGAGAAAAGGACCTGTTGACCTCACTGGAAAACCTGCCGACCAACTCAAAGCTTGTTCTGCTCAGCATCATTAGACTTAGCGAGGAGCTGAACGAGAAAATCACAACAGGCCAGATAGAAATGCTCTACAGGAAGTTCTGTGATCGCATAGGCACTAACCCCCTGGGACGCACAAGCGTCTCAGGTATTGTCTCTGAGTTCGATATGAGGGGGATCATCTCAGCACCTGTGCGGAGCAGGGGACGATATGGCAAGACACGGCTCATATCAATCAAGAAGAACCCAAAAAAGATGAAAACCATACTTTACAGGGACTACAGGCTTAAGGAACTGTAATGTGGACATAACTTAATTAAGGAGATAAATATGAAACTAAATCTTGGAATTGATGCAGGTGGCACATATACAGATGCGGTGATTGTGAGAAGCCCGGATCATTCCATAATTGCGTCCTATAAGGCACTGACAACTTATCCTGACCCACTGAATGGTATCCGGGAAGCACTTGACGGGATCGAACAAGAGATGCTTTCACAGGTTGATGCTGTGTCAGTATCTACTACACTCTCGACCAACACAATTCTGGAAGGTACAGGATTCCCAGTTGGACTGATCCTAGTAGGAGATTATTTTATCAGCGAAGACCTGCCCACGGAGCATTTCATACAGGTAAAGGGAGGACATGACCACAAGGGCGGTGAAGCAGAACCTCTGGATGAAAATGCAGTAAGGGAATTTGCCCAGAGAGCAAAGGAAAATGTTTCAGCTTTTGCAGTCTCATCTTATTTCAGCATCCGGAACCATGAGCATGAATTGAAGGTCAAGGAGATTGTTAGGAAAATCACAGGAATGCCAGTAGTGTGCGCACATGAGCTATCACAGGACCTCGGAGCATTTGAAAGAGCAGTGACAGCGTTCTTCAACGCACAATTGCTTCCTATAACCGAGAAGTTCATGTCCAGTGTGGAATCCGAGATAAGGAGTCGTGGCATGGAAGCAAAGATATTCATGCTCAAATGTGACGGATCTGTGGTCGGAATCAAGAATGCGCTAGAAAGACCCATCGAATCCATATTCTCGGGCCCTGCAGGAAGTCTGATAGGCGCTGCATTCCTTTCAAAGAGAGACACCTGTGCAGTTATTGATGTCGGCGGAACAAGTACTGACGTGTCAGTTATAAGGGAAGGCGTACCGGAAATGAGTGAATCCGGTGCTGTTGTAGGCGGATGGAAGACAAGGGTCAAGGCCATAAGGATGGAAACCTCTGCACTCGGAGGTGACAGTGATATCTGGGTCGCTTCAGGAAAGGTCAACTTCGGACCACGAAGAGTCATACCTTTATGCAGGGCAGCAGCACAGTTCCCAAAATTCCTTGAGCAGCTTGCAACTAACCCAATGCCTTCCAAAGCATTAATGGGTAGAAACTTCCAGCCTACAAAGTTTTACATAAGAACAAAGTATGAGCCACTAGAATTAACTGATATAGAAACAGAAGTTCTCAATGCTATTCATGCTGAGCCAACCTCCCTAAAAGAGATACGTTCGCGTATCAACAAATACCCAGCATCAAAACATCTGGATGCTCTCATACAGAAAAGGCTGATACAACCCATCAGTTTCACACCTACGGATGCCCTCCATGTGCTCGGAGAATATACAAAATACAATGTTGAAGCTTCACGCCTTGGTGCACACCACCTCGCCCCCCTTTATAAGATGGATGCAGATGAATTTGCATCATATGTCAAGAAGGAGTTTGCCAAGAACATGGCAGCTGATCTTGTGTCATTCTTCTTCGAGGATATATCAAGAGAAGAGATACGCAATATATTCGATGCAGAAGCACCGATTCAGTTCAAAGTGCATGTGCCAGTGGTGCTGATCGGCGGCCCTGTGATAGCATATCTCGAAGAAATAGAGAAGCTTATCGATGCTGAGATAATCCTACCGGAATTCGCAAGTGTTGGTAATGCTGCAGGAGCATTGGCTGCAAAAGGAATCAGAAGGATTGAGATATTGATACGCCCTGTTTCCATGGCCGCACCGGACTGGGAGTGCTATGTTTATTCCGAGAAAGGGAGAGAGAACTTCGATGAGTATGAGGATGCGCTGGACCATGCACTTAAGCTTGGCAAGGACACCATCTACGAGTACATGAAGGAAGCCGGTCTCGACCCGGGTTCAGTGAAGATCGACATCAAAAAAGACGAAGTGACTCTTGAAGGATCTGGTACACTAGTGGAGACTAAGATCGTTGTTCTGGGTGTTGCCGAACACATTGAAGAAGACGAATAAGAATTAAGAAAGCGAATGTTAGAAAGATGCATTTACATCCTCTTTTTCTTTGATTTTTTTTAGTCTATTGGGTTAGTCGTTTTTATCAAAAAAATAAAAGTAAGTGCATCATTGAATACCGCACTTAAATCCTTCTTCTGAATATGTTATAAACCATACCGAGAACTACGATTGCGAGAAGTGAACTGAAACCTAGCAGTAAAGTAATTTTTAAAAGTTGCATTTTTCTGAGTTACCTATATCCCCGCATAGAAAGTCGGGGATATAGGTAACTAAGAAAAACACTACGCTAATTTTTAGAAAAGTAGAGCATTCATCTTGAATTATTTTATTTGTACAGTTCTGGACAATGAAGTAAGTTCCTTACAATTTGAGTCTGCTACAAAAAAAATAAAAAGTGAAATTGCAGATCAAGTATTTCTTTACTCTTGAATCTCCGCTGCCTTATTATAGCATACAACCGCTTCTTCGTGTCTACCAAGCTTGTTAAGGACAAAACCTTTGTTATACCAAGCATCGGCATCCTCTGGGTCTATCTCTATGGCTTTATCATAAGCCTCGATTTCATCTTCGTATCTACCCATGCTACCAAAGGCAAGACCTTTGTTATACCAAGCAATGGCAAACTCTGGGTCTATCTCTATGGCTTTATCATAAGCCTCTATTGCATCTTCGTATCTACCAAGCTTGTCAAGGACAAAACCTTTGTTATACCAAGCATCGGCAAGATCTGGATTTGCAAACCCTGTACGCATGGAAAATATGACTATAGAATTCAAAGTTCTTAAATCAGAAATCAACGAAAGTACTGTAAACAGATCCACGATCACTTTGAACAGGTTCTATGATGATAAATGGAACTCTCTAAACACAGAGGAACTCGAGGACAGGGAGGATAATGATACCATCTATTTCAGAGCAGAAACCACTGGTATTTCACCATTTAAGATCACAGCTGAAGCGACTCTAGAAATGGAGGATGGAAATCAAAAACAATAAGATAAGGACGGTTTGTTTCTACAGATCTTTGTAGATGTGGACTGAAAAGTTATCAATATTTTTGTGGATTCAAATTTGAGGCAAGTGAGGGTCAAACGATTCTGTATCAGGGATGAATGTAAAATGAACAAAAAAAGAATATCTGATAAAACATTCGTACTTTTTTTCATTTTTATATTTTTAACCTCAATGTCGATAGTTGCCACATCATCCGATTGGTCACAGTTTCAGTCTGACTGGGAACATACTGCATTAACACAGGATCCTGCAGTCAAGGATAATCCGGAAACAGCCTGGAGTGTTACCACCTCTATGTATGAAGAGAATGGTATCAACGCCCCACCCATAATTGCAGACGATCTTGTGTATATCTATACAACGAATGGTTCCATCTGGGCATTTGACAAGAACAATGGGGATCTGGTCTGGAGAAATAAAACCACTGGGGGAACTGCACTTCAATCATCGACACCAGCTTATGGCAATGGAAAGATCTTTGTTGCCAGCAATAGTGGTGACTTGTTTGCATTCGATGGATTAACAGGTGAAAAGCTTTGGAATGAGCATGTGACTGACAGCAATTTTGAATGTCCTATAACCTATTTCGATTACATGATATATATCGGAGATGGACTAAAGGACGGAGTTGCTACAAAATATTACTATTGCTACGATGAGAACGGACAACAGCTCTGGAAATATGCTAATGAGCGATCTGCA
>JAIORJ010000147.1 GCA_021108185.1 Methanococcoides sp.
GTGCAGACCATGTCGTAATGGACATACCCACAGGACCCGGTACGAAGATAAAGAATGTACAGGAAGGAAGAAAGCTCGCAAGAGACCTGATCAATCTTGGTGACAGGCTCGGCATGGATGTGGATTGTGCTCTGACCTATGGTGCCTCCCCCGTGGGACGCACTATCGGACCTGCACTTGAAGTGATCGAGGCATTGAAGGTCCTTGAGAGCTTTGATGGACCGAACAGTCTGATAGAGAAGAGTGCTTCACTTGCAGGAATGCTTCTTGAGATGGGAAATGTGGCTGCCAAAGACCAGGGATATGACCTTGCCATTGAGACCCTCAAGAACGGAAAGGCACTGGCGAAGTTCAAAGAGATCATCAAGATACAGGGTGGAAATCCTGATGTGACCCACAAGGACATTTCTGTGGGAGAGTTCACTGAAGATATCATTGCCCCTAATAACGGATATATACTTGAGATGGACAATAAGCGCCTTGTTCAGATCGCCAGGCTTGCAGGAGCACCTAACGATAAAGGTGCAGGAATACTTTTGCATAAGAAACATGGAGAACCTTTGAAAGAAGGAGAAACTATGATGACCATTTATGCAGAGAAGAAATCAAAACTTGAAAACGCAGCCAAGAGCGCAAAGGAACGACCACCTTTCATCGTAGAGGGAATGATGCTGGAGCGCATCCAGAGTTTCAAGGAGATCTAATTATAATGCAAAAGATTGTGATCCTCCGACTCGGACATCGTCCAGAGAGGGATAAAAGGATAACCACCCATGTAGGCCTTACAGCCAGGGCCCTCGGTGCTGAAGGCATGCTCTTGGCATCCAATGATAAAGGAATAAAGAATGCCATCGAAGATGTAGCCGATCGCTGGGGTGGCGATTTCTATGTTGAAAATGATGTCAACTGGAAGAGCGAGATCGAAAAATGGAAAGATGAAGGCGGCAAAGTATGCCACCTTTCCATGTACGGGATAAATCTTCCTGATGCTGCCGGAGAGATCAAGTTGTGCGATAAGCTCATGATAGTGGTAGGTGCTGAAAAGGTACCCACGGAAATATATAACCTGGCCGACTGGAATGTTGCCATTGGGAATCAGCCGCATTCCGAAGTTGCCGCTGTCGCCCTCACAATGGACAGGATAGCACAGGAAGAGCCGCTCAAACGTGAATTCGGAAATGCGGAACTCACCATTGTTCCAATGGAACGCGGAAAACGAGTTATTAACAATGTGAAAGAAGAGTGAGACCAGCATGATCCACTCTTTTTGATATTTCTAGTTCAAAAGGGCTGCTGGCATTCATTCAATATTTTGTATTCAGCCTTCCTTTTTTACTTTACTTTACTTTACTTTTTCATTGCACTCATCGTCATCTTCTTCAGAAGAAGCGACCGCAACTCCCCTATTGACCGGTGGTTTATCGAACTTCCCGTAGCCACGGTGTTTTTTGCTGCCAGGTGCTTTTGACTGCTCCATCATCAGTTCATCCAGTTCTTCATCTGAAAGTTCTTCATGTTCTTTTTCTGCCATCATCTCACCTTGAGGAAAGGATCGTTCGCAATGAATTCAACATCGATCTTTAATAAGTCCTTCAAACGTTCACAGAGAGTTTCCATTGCAGGGTTCTCTGTTGCATAATGGGTCGCATCTACCAGGAGCAGGTCATCATAGCTGCGGAGAACATCGTGTTTCAGTTCAGCAGAAACATAGGCATCCACATCGTTGTCCCTTGCGATATCGAGATAGTCGTCCTTGAAACCACTACCACCAAAGACCATTACTTTTTTAATGGTATCCTTTCCCCCAACATACTGAAGATGAGTGTTCAGACTTTTTGCCACATGGTCGATGAACACATCCAGAGGACATTCATCGATAGTGCCTATACGCCCCATACCCACCTCATATACGTCGTTAAGACCCAGACGTTGAGCGAGCACATCGTTCACACCACCCTTTGCACTGTCATAGTTCGTATGCATCGAATAAAGGGATATCTCATGGTCAAGTGCAATTTTTAGCAGGCCAGCAAGCTCTTTTGAGATAAGGTTCACAGAATGGAATATCAATGTGTGATGGGTGATGAGCAGGTCTGCGCCTATCTGTGCTGCACGTTCCAGGACATATTCGGTAGGGTCAAGTGCAACTGCTATTCTTTTGATATCGTTGTCGAGGTCAAGTGTGAGACCTATTCGCCCAATATCAAAATCCTCTGCAAGTTCAGGAGGGGCGATCTCCTCAAGTGTTTCGACTACTTTTGATAGCTCCATGCTATATCAATAAAATTCTTGGAAATATCAAGTTATCGGAAAAACAAGAGTAAGTAAGGTTAAAACATGTTAATTTTAAAATGATAAAACAATAAGATCCTGATCAAATCGATACATTTATAACCGTTATGTTCATTCATACATAACGCTTGCTTAGACTATGTTAAATTCGAATGTATGACCGCTAAATAGTGCAAACCGGCATATTAGGATAGCTGAATTCCACTAAGCTCTCCATTAGTGATGCCACTTGTCCGTTCATCTACTCCGTTAGAACAGCAGCATTTATTGACCACAGTGGTCATACGATCGTATTTTTTTAACAGATATGATGTTAAATCTAAATTATGAAACAATAGGTGAAACCATGATCGAAGAATTCGAACATTATCTGCTTGAGGATTGCCCCTACGGAGATGAGACCACAGAACTGCTCGGTATCGAAGGAGAAGGAAGTCTGACGATCAGGTCAAGAGACCCCGGTATTGCCTCCTGTGCAGACGATCTGGCAGAATTCTATGAAAAGAAAGGCTTGAAAGTGAACATGCATCTCGAAAACGGGAAAGAGTTTGTAGAGAATGCTGTGCTTTTCGAAGCGGAAGGCGACCTGCGTAAACTTTTCAAGCTCTGGAGGATCTCACAGACCTTTCTTTCAATGACCTGCGCCATTGCGACAAAGACAAAGAGAATGGTGGACAGTGCAAGAGAAGTGAATCCTGATATCATGATAGCCACAAGCAGAAAGACACATCCCGGATTTCGCAAATACGAATTAAGGTCCGTACATGTCGGTGGCGGTGACCATCATCGAAATTCCCTTAGTGATTCCATACTGATAACACAGAACCATTTCAACGTGGTCGGTTCCTTTGAAAAGCTCAGGGCCATGAGAAAGATAGAGATAGAACCACGCACAAAAGAGGAAGTTTTCCAGTACGCCCCCATAGCGGATATCCTGCTACTTGACCATTACAGCCCTGAAGAGCTAAAGGAAGTGGCACCAAAACTTAGAGAGATAAATCCAAAGCTCGAGCTTGCTGTCGGTGGTGTTTCATTTGAGGACATCCCGAAATATGCGGCTTCAGTGGATTTTGTCGTTACCACAGCACCATTTTATGCAAGCCCCTTTGACCTTACGACTAACATAGAGAGGTTGTGAACGGCGGGTTTCCAGATCCCAATATTCACGATCAGTAAGAAGAATAGCAGGACCTCAACAATTAAAGGACCTGAAGAATATCAATTTTTCATAGAAAAATGAAATAGTTAGATTTCTCTGTTGAACCCTGAAACCCCATAAACTGTTGATAATAATTGTACTTACCATTTTCACATATGCATTCTGCCAGCAAAATAAGTAAATAATAAGTAATCACAAAATTAGTGTAAGGCAATTGGGAGTCTTAAATGTCTGAACATGAAGAACTTGAACACAAAGAGTTACTGGACAGTATGAGTGATAAACTTAGTTTCACGATGCAATAAACTCCTTGATCGATATATTCCCACATGATTCTTTACTTGTGGACCAGACAAACTATGGAATGAGGTGTGACTATTGGAATCTGAAAATGACTATCGCATGATCTTTGAAAGTTCTCCATTGGGTATCATTTACTTCGATGAGAATGGGATGATCACCTTCTGCAACGAAAAACTCACCAGTATACTCGATATGCAGAAAAAGGACATTTTCGGTTCGAACATGACCGATATTTTCACAGATGAAGACATGCAAAATGTTATCGAAACTGCTCTTTCCGGAAAGTCCATACATCATCAGATCAATTTCCATCCTCCTGGAAAGGATGATGCAATAGAGATAGAATTATACTGCAGTCCTGGTACCTCAGGTCAGGGTTCCCCCCATGGCACTGTTTGTATCCTGCAAGATGTCACTTCAAGGGTAGAACTGCAAAATGCCCTGAAGCTTGACGAGTATCGTCTTGAAGCACTTCTGGAGCTTGAACAGATGACCGAAGCACCAATGCAGCAGATAGCTGATTTTGTGCACGAACAGGCTGTCAGGCTTACACAGAGCACTATAGGTTACATTGCATTCCTCAACGAGGATGAGAGCCTCCTCACAATGCACACATGGTCTAACAGTGTGATGCATGAATGTACTATCCCGGATAAGAAATTCGTGTATCCTGTGGAAAAAATAGGACTCTGGGGAGAACCCATACGACAAAGGAAGCCAATTATAGTCAATGATTACATTGCGCCCGACCCCCTCAAGAAAGGATTTCCACCCGGTCATGTGGAGATGTTTAACTACCTGACCATACCTGTGTTTGAAGGGGAAAGAATAGTTGCCACCGCTGGTGTGGGCAACAAGGATGGGGATTATGATAGATCAGACGTGCGACAGTTAACGTTGCTGATGCAGGGATTATGGAATCTCATGCAACGTAGAGAATCTATCGAAAACCTCAGGGACCATGCAGATCAGTTAAAAAAGTCTAATGAGATGAAAGACCTCTTTACAGATATTTTGCGTCATGATCTACTCAATCCTGCAGGGATCATCAAAGGATATACCGACATCCTGCTTGAGAGTGAAGAAGATGAGGAAAGGATGAAGATCCTGCAGACCATCGACAGGAACAACGAAAAACTCATCGAGATGATCAAAAGTGCAGCCAGCTTTGCAAAACTGGACACCATTGAGAATATAGAGTTCAAGGACATGGATATTGCCCTGATGCTAAAGAAGATCGTGGAAAGTCTCAAACTCCAGATCGATGAAAGGGGAATGGATATCGAGGTAATACCTAATAGTGCATATATGGCAAAGGTAAATCCCATGATAGAAGAGGTGTTTGTCAATCTTCTATCAAACGCCATAAAATATAGTCCCGAAAAAGAAAGAGTGATCATAGATATACTGGATTCCGGTGACGAGTGGAAAGTAACTGTCACAGACTTTGGCCCCGGTATTGCAGACGAGGATAAGCCTAAGTTGTTCGAGCGTTTCAAGCGAGTGGACAAAAGCGGTGTCAAGGGCACAGGGCTCGGGCTTGCTATAGCAAAGAAGATAACCGAGCTGCACGGCGGACACATTGGAGTGGAAGACAATCCTGCTGCAAAGGGCAGTGTTTTCTGGGTAACGGTAAAGAAGGCCTGAGGCTCATTTTTTCGGGTAAGATATAAAGAACTTTCTTCGGCCTGCAGAGAGGAAGATGGGAACTTTGCAGAGATCCTCAATCCATAACACATACGTTAGTGACCGAACTTAAGACCATGTGCAGCTACTGCGAAAAAACACTCTTCCTGGACCCAAAGAAATTCAGGCCCATTTCCCCAACTCGTCCTTCGCACTAGCATCCAAAGTAAACGACTCATACAGATATAGGTCAATTTCGAAATAATTTCATTGTGATCGACCCATCTCGAGTATAATTCCCAATTATCTTCCTGACTACATTAAGGAGTTAAATTGCACACAAGCACATATATATAATCAAAAACAAACTTTCTGAATAGTGGGAAATTAATAGTACAGTGGGATTAACATTTCATTGCTAAAAAATAGGAATGGGGGAAACTAGTTATGGATACTATAAATGATCAAGAGACAGACGAATCTATCAAAGAGATCGAGAAATATATCTCGGTCAAGGAAGTAATGACAGAAAAAGTGATTACCACAGATATCGAGGAAAGTGCTCTAAAAGTCGGAAAGGAGATGATAGAGCACAATCTGGGCAGCATAATCGTAACAAAGGACGATAAGGCAGTGGGGATCATAACTGAAAGAGACATGATAAAAAAGATAATAGCAAAGAACAAGAAACCTGAAAATGTCTCTGCTTCCATGCTCATGTCATCCCCCCTGATAATGATCAAACCATCCACGAATGTCATAGATGCTTCTAAAATAATGTCTAAGGCCAATATCCGCAGGCTTGCTGTAATGCAGAATGGGAAGATCGAGGGCATCATCACAGCCAGGGATCTACTTACGATAGCACCCGGATTGACTACAATACTGGCAGATCTCATAGAAATGAACCACGAACAAAATACTATGGCGGAAGAAGAATATCAGGGAGGAATATGCCAGAGATGTGGTTACTATTTAGTTGATCTTGCAACGGTAGATGGAAGAATATTGTGCGAGAGCTGCAGAGATGAAGAAGATTAAAGGGAAGATCACTGAGCTGCACAATGGAAGTATTGGAGTGGAAGATCTCTATTAATTTTTTTGGAAAAAGCAAGAAGAGCAAGATCCAATATCTTGCTCATCAGGTATCCTTTTTTACAGAACCGCATTGAACATATAGCCTGTGAATATCACAGCTACTGCCACGATCGCCACGAAAAGGGCGATCAGTTCATTGCTCAGGACCTTTTTCAATATGATCATCTCAGGCAGTGATACTGCAGTGACAGACATCAGGAATGCCAGGGAAGTACCGATGGGAAGCCCTTTTCCAATGAGACTTTCAACCACAGGGATCAGACCCATGACATTGGAATAGAGGGGGACGCCTATTAGTACTGCAACAGGGACAGCAAAGAGATTATCTTTTCCTGCATACTGTGCAAGTATTCCTTCTGGAGCAAAACCGTGGAATATACCTCCAAGACTTACACCTATAATGACATATATCCAGATCTTACCTACAATGCTTTTGACCTCATCAAAAGCGTAATCGAGCCTCTGTCTGGAGCTCATCTCAGCTTCCTTAAAAGGTAAGGAGTGCACATCATAGACAAAACCTGCAACGTGTTTCTCCAGCTTGAGCAGGCCTATTACAGACCCTCCGACAACACCGATAACAACGCCTGAAACAACGTAGAGTGCAGTAGCCTTGAATCCCAGTGTGGCCCAGAGCACGGCAATGGCAGCTTCATTAACAAGGGGAGAGGTGATGAGGAATGAAAATGTCACACCAAGAGGTACGCCTGCTTCAATGAAACCGATGAAGATCGGAACGGATGAACATGAACAGAACGGGGTGACAGTACCCACAAGTGATGCTGCTACATTATACATCGGTCCTTTTTTGCCTCCAAGTATCCTTCTGGATTTCTCAGGAGTAATATAAGACCTCATGTAAGCTATAAGGAAGATCATTACAGAAAGAAGTGCAAATATCTTCAGTACATCGTATATAATAAAATTCAGGCTTTTTGCAAGACCTGTAGTTGCTTCGATCTCAAGTAGATCGTAGGTGACCTTATCTGCTATCCACTGCATGGGATAGAACACGTCAACCATGGTATCATTTCCTCCAGAGTAAATTAACAGGGACCAGCATCTTTGAATTATATGGCTGGCTTGCACCTGTCATGTATTTTAGAACATCACTGTTTTAGTGGATACATTATATTTTAGCATCCTTTTCGTTTTCACAAAGATCATAGGGAGCGATCAGAAAAGCTTGACACACTTTTCCAGATTCTCTGAGATCACCGAATCTTCGATATCCATATCCCTTGTCTTCTTCACTCCAAGTTCAGTGACAACTATATGTTCACCTACTGCTATCCCGGCGTTCTCGAAAATTTTAGAGGCACAGTTCATTGGACAGCCATCTATCACAACCACCCTGTCACAACCCTCTGCAGACCTCAACTGGCCGGGGATCTTAGCACCTATTCCGGCAGTACACAGCATCTTGCCCTTTCCAGCTTTAGTCAATCCTATTGCCAGCTGATTAGAGATGATACCTACATTCGCTGAGCCTGAACATGGATAGATACCAACGATCTCGGACTCACATTCACAGCCACATTTCATATTTTCAGCCATTTTTGCCACCTTTTCTAATTTTGTAATTTTAATACCGTATCATGGACATGGACTGTATTATCATCCGATGATCCATTTTTTAACATTGTCCACACTGGGAATTTTGCCGGCGATCATTACCTCACCGTCAATGACAACCCCGGGAGTGATCATTACTCCATAGGAAAGAATGGTCCCATAATCTTCAACCTTGACAACATCCGCCTGGAGCCCACTTTCCTGAAGAGCTTTTTCAACTATCTCTTTTGTCTTAACGCACTTTGCACATCCGGTACCTAGTATTTCTATTTTTATACGATCACATCCTGTCTTTATCATACAGTAATTTTTGTCACTTGAGCAGCTTCAACGTATTTCAAATAATATTGAAACTTCCTATTTCAAAGAATGTTGAAATGTATATTTATAGATGGCGGTTTCAAATTAAGTTGAAATAGATTGTAACTCCCAAACATCTTACAAACAGCAGTGATAGAATGAAAATCTTACAAAAGCGGATGAGAAATAAAAAAAATGGCTCAAATAACAGAAATAGATCAAGGCATGCCGTGGCAAAATTTCACGAAAAATACGAAATCATAGAATGGATTTCCTGCACTAAACCACTTCTAAACTCATAAGCGAGAACCAAGCAATTGCAGTAGAAAACTTGAATGTTTCAGGCATTTAAAAGATCATTGTCTTGCACAAGCGATAAGTGATGTTTCATGGAGTGAGTTTTTTAGACAACTCGAATATAAAGCAGATTGGTACGGGAAAACATTATTGAAGATCGGTCAGTTTGACCCATCTTCTAAATTATGTAGTGTATGCGGTTCCACTGAACGATAGCTCAAAGAATGAAGCAGGAAGCCTCATTCGTAAGCATGGGGTAGTTCACTGAATCCACCATAGTAGCTTTTCATCAACTTGTGCCAATCGTCTGTTATTCTTCTAAATTGAATTCCCCTCTTTTTTCCATTGTACTCCCACACTCCAGCCCGATAGAATATTGAGCCGATTTGACTTGATAACTGAGCTTCTGTATTTGTCCAATGGAGATTATTATAAAGGAATTTGCCAATTCCTTCTTTTTCGGTCCCATTTCTTAATTTTGATACGTTATTTGAGAGAGTTACCCACTGCCCCTCTGCCATATAATCATCCAATTTACTCAATTCATCTTTCTTTATGAGCTTATCAACCTTGAGTTTACCATTTAACGAATTAAATTCTCTACTTATGGAAAGGTTGAGATCATTATCAATTTTCCACCAAAATTTTTTTGAGTTCCCAAGTGTCGTCCCATGCATCCAATCATTTTGATCATCCAAATTGTATGCTTCACTTGTATTTTCTGCGATATTGAGCCAGTTGTACCTAGTCTCGATAAGTTCGTTACCGGCTTTTCTCATGCTGTCATTGGAGAGGTCATCAAGTACGTAATTTATGCCCCATGCAATAGAATCCGAATTTTTGTAGACAAGGATACCATCAACAAAATTATTGATTATTTGGACAGCATCTGTTGCAACGATGGTCCTTTCAGCATCCCACCCTTCAAGAACAACGATCCCAAAAGGTTCGTTCCTGCTTGGAATACAGAGAATATCACATGCATTGATCCAGTCCCTAGCCGTTTCATCATCCACATATCCCAGGAAATGACAATGATCTGAAACATTTTCTGCATTTGCAAGAGCTTCACAGGGAGGGCGCATTTCACCTTCCCCGATGAAAACAAATTTCGTGTCCCAGCGATGATCCATTATTTTAGGGATTGCTTCAACAAGCAGATCCGGACCTTTTTGGTAGCTCATACGTCCTATGAACAGAACAACTGGTGCAAGAGGATGTATACCTAATCTTTCTTTCACTTCACCGGCATCAACATCCTTTTTTATTTTCCCATGGAAAATACCGTTTGGAATGATAGATATCTTCTCATCAGGTATCTGGTAGAGGAACTTGATCTCATCTGTAAGTTGTTGTGACGTAGATATGACCTTCACGGATTCATAGCCAGCTTTCCATTCCCTGTGGGATATTTCCTCGGCTTCCCACCAGTTTCCATGTTTGTTACCATTACGCCCCCATTCGGTACTGTGATATGTGAACATAAAAGGTATACCAAATTCATATT
>JAIORJ010000102.1 GCA_021108185.1 Methanococcoides sp.
GGCTGTTCAATATCGCCTGTAATGTAAAGCGAGCCTGCCGACATCCCCATCCCTGCTTCCGGCCCCACATTTCCTTCAACGAAGATCTTACCGGCAGCTTCGGTCTTGCCGCTACCTCCGAAATGGGCAAGGTCAACTCCAAGAGAGTAGGCAAAACGACCTCCCACACTCCCTTTGATGTGAACGTCATTTCCTTTCTTAAGCTCGTCCACAAGTTGCTGATAGGTATATTCCGTGCCGTTCTGACCAGGTATGACAGCAGATGGTTCCAGCTCTTTCTCATACCAGTAGAAATTGAACGTATAATCGCATACGTTGTCAGGTACAGAAGTCAGTTCAAGCTCCATTTACCGCTCTCACCCATGGATAAGTTGAGGCAGACAGCGTGTGCAGACCCAAATACTTTCCATCTTGTGCCTCATGGGCAGGAGGTATCTTTCATTTTCTCCGGCACCGCAACTGAAACAGGAGATAGAGATATCCGTGCTCTTTGGCTGAGCCTCTGCCTTTTCAAGATTGAATTCCACAGTCTGCCTTTCCTCTATCGTGATAGCACCTTCAGGACAGACACCGATACAGAATCCCATACCATCACAAAGATCTTCAGAAACGACCTTTGCCTTTCCGTCAATTATCTGTATAGCTCCTTCGGCACAAGGTGAAACACATTGTCCGCAGCCAGTACATTTATCCTCATCTATCTTAACGATCATTCTTTTAACCATTCTCCATATCTCCTTTAGTGATGTGTTCCTTCAACAATTTCGATACCGGCATCAGTGATCGTCTTCTTGATCGAATCAATGTGCGGGCATTCCGGATAGTTCTTCATGATCATACATGAGCTCAGGTGTATCACGTCAATATCGTGTTTTTTCAGGGAACGCACAAGTCGGAAGACCCTTCTTCCTGAACAGCCCCCGCATGTGAAGAATGCGATCATTTCAGTATCATCATCGTACTCTGCAAACTTTACTTTCCTGGCATTGAACGCTTTCAAACACCCAACTCCGGGACATGCCTCGGAAACAATATCGCATCGAAGTACTGCTATTTTTTTGGGTCTTTCCTCAGTAATGATATCACCTCATTTTCAAGTGCGTTCTTCACTCCTTTTTGAAACCCGAAGCTTCTTCCACACTTCCCCTTATGATGTACCCTGCTTCATGCAATATCGTATCTTTCAGTTGGGTGTCCTTTTCCATACTGGCAGTACAAGGGTACGCATGATGTGCCCCGGACACGATCTCTTTATAATCATCAATATCCGTCCACCTTAATTTTTTTGCAACATACCATGTGGAACCACAGGGTGCATCCCTGAGCACCTGCACATGGGAAAATATCCTCCGGTCAGGATCGATCTCGATCTTCAGCAGGGGTCTTCCAAATCCCATATCAACAAATTCATCGATAAGAGCCTTGCCTGTTTTAGTCAGTGAACAGAAAGGCTTGGGGAACTCACAGTCGATCCCAGCGGATTCCAGCTTTTCCTTTACCTGCTGCACAAGTCCTGCAGGTGCAAGTTTTGGCACTTCCACAGGTGCTATAACTGCCTTTGCTTTAGCATTGGCTACTATTTCAGGAAGTACCGAAAAGATGTCGGGATGCAGGTCCATGGCTATGAGGAGGTCACATTCACCCACATTTTTCGGGATGTGATCGGAAGGTTCATCTATGAACTCCGGAAGATCGTCAGGGAACTCATAGATATCAACAATGCTATCAGCATGAGATCTTTTAAGTTCACGACAGTGGTCACACAGATCCCCGCACGAGGTACAGAAAGTGCTTGAGTTGACGATATTGCCTATGACCTTTTTTCCGAACTCACTATTATAATAGAAACTTATCCTCATTGTTAACCCCCTTAAGCCATCAGGAATTGGGTTGCTTTAAAAACGATATGAAATGAAATAAGAAAAAAAGGGCTTTTGGAAGCCCTCGATATTACATGAACGATTCTAACAACTTAAAGCCCGACTTCCTTCTTGAAAGTGTCAAGTCCGATCTCTTCGATGATCTTTCCAATACGCTGTTTCTTTGCATGTGACTTATAGAATGAGATGATAGTGTCAACAAGTGAAAGAACCTCGTCCTCATCAAGTTCTTCAGCGATAGTATCTGCAAGGCGTGGTCTAAGACCTGCACTGCCTCCAACCATTACAGTGAATCCCTTAGGAGTACCCATTATTCCAATATCTTTAACGGCATTCTCCGCACATGAGTTCATGCAACCGGAAACACCCATCTTGAGCTTTGATGGAAGCTCCATTCCATGGTATATCTCATCGAGTTTGAGTCCAAGCCCGACAGAGTCCTGCTGTCCCCTCTTACAGAATGTGGTTCCCGGACATATCTTCACACTTCTTACACAAAGCCCTATTGCTGCCCCTGGTTTCATGCCAAGTTCATCCCAGGCGTTGTCCAGGTCAGCTTCCTTGAGTCCAACGATGGCAAGTCTCTGTGATGATGTGACCTTAATTGCAGCGGCTCCATATAGTTCAGAAACATCTGCGATCTTCCTGAGAAGAGCAGGCGTTGCAATCCCACCAGGAATATGTGGTGCGATAGCGAATGTTTCCTGGTCTCTCTGAACAATAGCTCCCTTTTCAAGTATATCTTTTGACATTTTTTGATCACTCCAATGATATCTTTTTGTTATCAAGTATATTTGAGATACTTCTATATATAATGGCAGTTTCTTGACGGATACTATGAAGGACTGTACCATCTACAAAACGATCGATATCATTGGCAAGAGGTGGACTTTGTGCATACTTCTTGAGCTGTACAAAGGAAATAACAGTGAAAAACGATTCAACGAGCTTAAGAAAAAGATAACAGGTATTACTCCGAAGACCCTTTCCACAAGGCTAAAGGAACTTGAGGTAGACGGGCTTGTTAAAAGAACTCTTGATGAGACCACTGACCCCATGGTATACACTTACTCCCTATCAGAAAGTGGAGCGGAGTTCATGGAGATCATACAGTCCATCAAAAAATGGGGTCTTGAATGGAAATTCGAGAATAAAGCATGCGGGCTTTCAAAATGCAAGAACTGTAAATTGTGAACGGAACCACATCAAAGGGCTCCACACCCACAGCCCCTGCTCAAAAGAACTGACATACGTGCTTTGATATCAGCAAGGTCTTCATCCGAAAGACCCTCATGGGCCTCTTTGATATGCACCAGCATTTTTTGTATAACACTGTCAGCTTCAGCTGCGCTACCGGTTGCAATGAAGTCACAGTTAAAGCCAAGGTCCCGGCATTTTATTATCTTCACTTTTTGTCCCCCAAGGATAGTTGAATTGAAAAAAAGGCAGGGATCACATCCTGCCAATAATATCAAATACAGGTGTCAATGATCTGATAGCATCCTCGCATTCAACATTTTCCGCGCACAGCTTTCTAAGACCGTTACACTTATTGATCAATTTACTGACATCATTTGTAGCGGCATCATTTATCTGATCTGCCATATCAAGAATGGCCTTGAAGTCACCGTTCCTTTCGGAAAGGTTTGCCTTGAACGTATTTATTTCAGTTTCCAATACCGGCTGAACAGCAGCTCTGAAAACCCTCAGGGAATTATCGGTAAAACCACATTCTACGTCCCTATTTATATCACATTCATCATCTGTTATTTCCATAGATGACATTTTTGCGAACAGGTGTGAAAGAATGGTCCTCTGTTCTGTCAGATACTTTATGAATGTGAACTTCAGCTTATGGCTGTTTGACGTCTTTGGTTTTAGTTCAAGGGTTACATAAGGAAGAGCTGAGCGATATGCATCGGTAAATTCATCCACTTTCTGAGGATAAAATCTCTGTAACAGGTCCAGAACTTCTTCAGACCATTTCTGATATTCCACAGAAAAGATTGCTTGTGACTCTTTAGCTTCGCCCACGAGTGGGAGTATCCTGTATTTTCCTTCCGCCTCATTCTCGTTCTTTTCAAATTCGAGGAATGGATACATTTTAGCAGGAAGATCTTCGATCTCATTGAGCACAATACTTGCTAACCTTACACGATTGAACGTCTTTCGATCCATGTTACACCTTATATTTAGCTACGTAGTAATATAAAAAAAGGAACAATACCAAGGCAAATTTTCTATAAAGGATATGAATATCCAAGAACTTGAAAATATCCTTGTATTGCCCCACGTTATTCTTCAAAAAGAAAGAATGGATACTATAGTATCAATCTTCTTCTACTGTTAATTTGGTCATGATGTCACTCTGTTTGATAGCATTGACAACATCCATGCCTTCGATGACCTTTCCGAATACAGTGTGTACACCATCAAGATGTGGCTGAGGAGAGTGAGTGATGAAGAACTGACTTCCACCAGTGTTCTTTCCAGCATGTGCCATTGAAAGAGCGCCCTTTGTATGTCTCTTTGGATTTATCTCACATTTGATAGAGTAGCCTGGGTCACCGGTCCCATTGCCTTTTGGACATCCTGCCTGGATCATGAAGTTAGAGATCACCCTGTGGAAAGTAAGGCCGTTGTAAAAGCCCTGTTTAATAAGTTTCTCAAAGTTAGCAACCGTTTTGGGTGCATCCTTTTCAAAAAGTTCGAGTACTATAGTTCCTTTATTGGTCTCAATTATCGCTTTTTTCATTATTGGTCTCCCTTCGGAATTATGGCAATCCATAATTTAAGGGTTTCCGTATTACTTATTGAAAAAATAAAGATGGATAGAACATTCAATTTAATGAGTCGCCTGAAATTAAGGTCGTTTGACAAGATCCATATGGATATCTGTTTATACATATACATATATATTTATAAAATGTAATCATCATAATATTGTTTGCCTGAAATATATTCACAAATATTATTTTTATATAAATATATACAAATGTAGAGTGAGAAGAATGGATGATCGCGGTCAAGTTGCTCTTGATTTCCTCTTTGGAATGGCTTTATTCTTAATTGCATTTATTTTTACGATGCAGTTTGTACCGGGTTTGTTCGTTTCTGATTCTACCGATGAGACTGGCATTGCTTTTACTGCATATCGTACTGCTACGGTCCTCAGTGAAGATCCGGGGTGGTGGGAGAACAGCACCCAAAGAGGCACGGATTGGGAAGATCATGTGTCCAACGCAACAAGAATAGGGCTTGCAGTAGATACTATTCCGGAAACCCGACTAACGGATACAATAAATCTTCTGAGCATGGACAAATCATTGCAGTTCATGCAAATGGATGAAGACACCGTGGTAACGAAATTAGGTATTTATGATAATATCAATGGACTACATATCAGATACGGCTACAACATCTCCCTCAATCAAAACGGAAACCCCATTTTACTGAACGATACTTTGTTTGTCAGGGGAGAGATAAATACGGATTCTGTGGATGTATTCAAGATAGAGCGTCTTGCATTAGTGGAAACGGGTACATTTGTCGAGTATGATGCCCATTCAATTTATTCCACTGGAACTTCGGACACTACAACAATATCCATAAGTGAGTCACAAAAAGGCAAGATGGTAATTGACATAAACAACTTTACGACGACCTCGCCAAATTCAAGTTTCGAGAATATATCCATGGACGGAACGGTATTGAACGGATCAACTGATTATGTTGTTTATCTTAAAAATAGTAGCAATGGCTTTGAAAACTATTCATCCCCTATTATGAGCAATAATACCCTTCGTCTGGAAATATATCCAATGGTCTTTGGAAATTCGAGCCTTGTGGAAATTGAATTTGAGGATGTTACCTTTGTAGCAGGACCAGCAGTGGAATACACAGCTAGTAAAGAACCGTTCTATGAACTGGCACAAATGATGGTGAAGGTCTGGAAATGAACGATAAAGCACAACTATACACTCTTGAAGGTCTTATTGCAGCAGTTCTGGTAACTATAACATTACTGGCCGTTGCACAAAGTTCAGTGGTGATCACCCCTCAAACGGATAATTTCCTTGAAGTGCAGATGAAGCAGAAAATAAATGATGCACTTGTGATACTCGATGTAACTCCTGATACTACAATTGAGAATAACCTGACGGAATGTGTTGCCAGCTGGAACACGAGCAAAGAAGCCTCTTACGGAAAAGATCAACTTGTGACACTTGATAAGGAATTAGCAATAATGTTACCGGACCTCATGTATAATGTTGAATTTGCCTATGTGGAAAATAGCAGTGTAGTAGTGAAAAACACCGTATTCAATGGCGCCCCCACAGAGAATTCGATCACCGCGAACCGACTTGTGACGTTGAGCAATTCAACTGTGAACTCTTATGGCGGAACATGGATGATACCCGATGATGAACTCAAAGTAGTAGAAGTGAGGTTAACTGCATGGCACGTATAATTGAAAATGAACAGGGGCAGTGGATAATGCTCTCAGGTCTTGTGATGGCTATCGCACTGGTCTTCCTTGTGACCCTCATGAACAATGCAGCAGTTACCGGTTATCATTCATCCAGTAATGTATTGGAATTTCCAAAGGATGATATAAGGGATCTTGTATCCCAGTCAAGAGATGCTACATCCCAGGCAGTTCATATTGCACATCAGATGAACCAGTCATCCAATCAGACCATTCCAGAGATCACCACTTCTATTATTGAAGATTTTAACCGCCAGACAAGTTTACTGTATGCTTCACACGGCCAAACGGTTGCTATAAGCGTATCGAACATCACAACAAATAATGCATCATCAGCTTTTGGTGATATTGTCTGGTTGAACATCAGCTATAATGATGGTAATACATTCTATTCTTCAGAACCAGAGATAGTGGAGATCAGAGTATGAGATTATTTTTCAAAAATGAAAAAGGAGTATCTTCTACAACCGGTTATCTGTTGTATTCGACTATATTCATAATGTTCTTCGTAGCCATCTATTTGAGTGTGAACGGTGTTTTGCTGGAAAGACAAAGTGATATTGTAGTCGAAGAGGAATTCAGTGACATAGGGAATATGCTGAGCACCACCCTCACCGATATGTACCTTATCGCACCGGAAAATGGCAGGATCGATACAAAGTTCATGATACCAACGACCATTGGAAATGAATATTATACAATAAATGCGGACGTAGCCACCACAGACCAGATAATAGAAGTGGAATCCCAATCATCTCAAAGGAAAGTAAATGTAACGATCAGCGGGATCGCAAGTACGGTCCCAATTAATGGAACTGTCTTGAGTGGTGAAATGGAGCATAGGATCAGTTATGACTCAAAAAGACAATGATAGAGGAGATAAAGCCGTATCTGAAACAGTAGGATTCATACTTCTGTTTGGTGTAGTTGTAATAGGAATGAGCTTCATTTATGTATCAGGCTATCCCATATTGCAATCGAACATGGATTCAAGCATCTTTGAAGGAGCTGAGCAAAGTTTCATTGTTATTCAAAGTGACATGAAAATGGTCTCTTTTGACCAGACCCCTGTCAAGAACATGAAACTCAAGCTTCATTCAGCAGGAATGTGGATCAATAATACACCTTCAATGGAAATATCTTACAATGGAACGAGTACGCATTATCCCATGGGAAAGATCGAATACATAAAAGATAAACGATCTTTAGCTTATGAGAACGGTGCTGTAATGGTCCAATATGATACCGGATCGAAGATCATGCTTTCTGACCCCCGGATCTACTCCACGGTTATTGGGGGCGATGACATAACCACTATTGGTATCGTGCAGGTCAATGGTAATAGTGGCTCATCGGGAAATGCTGTTATTACTTTGAAGATGGAGCACAACGATACAGTTCTGACAAGAACAGATGTGCCCGTTGATGTAACTCTGGTAATGAACAGTGATTATGCATATGTATGGAGAGATCACTTGGAAGACATAGGGTTTACAACAGATTCCGCAAATACTAATGCTACCTATCTTAAAACATACAAGAACGATACATTCCTGATAATAGGTCACAATATAGTCGACACCAGCATGACTTGATCATAGGTATAGCAGGAATAAATAACAGAAGTGATGTGGTAATTTAAAACCACATCATAATCCTTTTTGGTTCTCTTTAACATCATGTGGGTAAACTCAATGTTGCAGAGATCCATATATTTTATTCACACATATCAATGCCTTGACCACTTTTTTACAATTGTATCCATATAATGGATGTAGTTGCAATTATCCCATACGAGGTAGCTTTTAATAATAGCATTAAAGATAATAAAGCCATGACTAAAATAATTTTATTGTTATTCATGGTTTCTATGGTGATCATATCTGGATGTGTGAGTATTACAGAAGAAACACCATCTGATGTGGTTGAGCAGTTTGTTAATTTTCAAAAGATGGGAAATTTTGAGGAATGCTACAATCTGATGTCTGAAGATTATCAGAATGATCATGATTTTGAAGCATTTATGGATCAAATCGAAATCAATAAAGAGACTCTCAATAATTATGAATTATTTGAAGTTGTTAATGAAACTGAAGTGATTGTAGGTGAGTATTCAATTGTGCGAATTCATATTATAGAGCAGTCAAATATTCCAGCTTTCTTTGAGTCAGGATCAAATGGATCTGGATTAAACCAGGACTTTTTGGAAACTCGCGAAATTGAATAATTCAAAGAACAAACTGGATGGAAATTGAAAGAGATCTATCCAGAATTGATTGTTAATATTGGTAACAAGTCAAACTACTCGGTATTTTATTTTTAATTGATGAAAACAGAGGCACTAGTTGTCATTAATAATATAATTCAAAACCTCTTTATAAAAACTAAATCGATCATCTTCTTTCTTCACTTTTTTGGATATCCCCAACATCGAGTGGGTAATTAAATTTATTTACATCTACCTTTCAAACGTCATGGATTCAAAGAATCAATGCAAATCGCAATCTAATGAACAAAAATATCACATCACAATTAAAAGGATTGTGCAGGGAGAAGATATAAAATTGTGAATATTTGCTTGCAGGATGTTAAAATTATCCACAATATATTAAAGAGAAAACCCATTTTTAAATTTTCTATTAATTGTTAAACAATTTTTTGAATTATATGCCTACCAACATGATGATGGTCTGAACCATTCGTATTATCAAAAAAAAGTAATAACGTTTTCATGAAAGCGTTATTACACCTTTTGGTCTTATGTATACCACAGTATCATCAGAGACTGAATTGTTTCCATTGCTTCCTATGGCTTTGATGTTTGCAGTGCCTGCCATCATGCTCATCAGGTTTATTTGATCCGATCCACTGACAGTTATGTTCATTGGATTTTCAGTTTCATTGAACGCGCCGATGCTTGAATATATCTGCATGTTGGCAATAGCCGGGTTCCCATCAGAATAAAAAGCATTCAGATCCAATATCGCATCTTCACCAATAAGCACAGTTGGATATTCCGGGACAATTGAGATACTTCCAAGAGAGACATAATCAACATCTGCCCCAAATCCGGAAATACCGGTTTCGCCTTCATAATTGATATTAATATCAATGGTTGTTTCATTGACATCAGTATAGCTTAACGATGAGGTAGGTAATATCAAAGGAACTGAACCTGCACCCTGAACCTTGAGCTGGTACCATACACCCCATTTCTGTCCCGGGATCATGGATGGGAGATCCCAAAGTAATTCCGACCTACTCCCCACAGTACTGAGAGTTGGTTCTGCATTACCTCGTGAAGGAGCCATTGGAATAGAATA
>JAIORJ010000003.1 GCA_021108185.1 Methanococcoides sp.
ATTTATTAATTTTTCATTTTTGTTTTCCATCGTAACTTACCTGCACAAATCTATCATAAATGAACTGCTCGTATAATATTTAAACTCAAACTTTTTGGATTCGTTCAAATAATTCGCTATATACAGCAGTCAGGTCACCTGTGCCTTTTCTGAATACGTCTTTATCAAGGCTTTTGATTATACCGTTCTCAAATTCAACTTTATCCCAGAAGCGGCATCCATCAGGAGTTCCGACTTCGTCAGCAAGGATTATCTCGCCGTCACAGGTTCTGCCGTACTCTACCTTGAAATCAGCCAGTATTATATCCGCATTACTCAGCCCACTGCCAAGTACTTCGTTGATCCTTTTGGTGAGCTTTGTTACGTATTTAATCTCCTGTTCACTCATCCAGCCATTATATAGAATTTCCTTAATATCGACCGGTCTGTCCACTGCCTCGAACTTGGTTGTGAACTCGATCATTCCTCCTGGTATTGGAGCACCTTCTTCCGGCTCCACGCCATCCGGAAGTTCAACCTCTCCCGCCTCATACCGACGCAGGAGTGACCCTGCAGCATAGTTTCTCCAGATGACCTCTACAGGTACAATATCCAAACGCTTAACAAGCATGCTGGTCGGTGTCGGGCAAGATATATAATGGGTGGGTATGCCTTCCTGTTCCAAAATATTGGACCAGTATTCTGCCATACGGCATGTAATCTCGCCTTTTTCCTGGTATTCTGCTTTTTTCTTGCCATCAAAAGCAGTTACCCTATCTGTAAATTCGAATAGCAGTTTGTCGTTGGATGCTTCATAGATATCCTTTGCTTTTCCTGATGATATGTATGGTATATTATTTTCCGGCATACTGGGTTGATATGGCTCAAAGTTTAAATATGTTGTCATATATTGTCATACACAATAAAGGAATCTTGGCATTCGATGCCATGATTATACCTGTTTGATATGATTTATCCGGCATCGGCACGGTCCTATTTCCCAGTGTTTTTCAAGACGTTGATCTGCACAGATTAATGGTCGCATCTGTGTAAATCTGAGCCCTAAATAATTCTTGAAATGCCAATGCTTTGGCAGCCACTTGGATTTTGTTATGGCGATCGATTATCAAGGAGGGCATCTAATTTTTCATCCATTTCATTGAGGCGGTCAATGATATTTTCCTGCTTTCCTTTTTCAGCCAATTTATTATAGGCAGGATATTCATTTACCATTTCTTCTTTCATCTCATCCATACTATTAATGACCACTCCGATTGCAAAATTAAGAACTATTAATCCACCAATTAATACAAAGGATGTGAAAAATAATGCTGCTCCAATAGGGGATGCGGATGGATTCGTGCATTCCAATCTTGCGCCTTCATATCCATATTGGTCGCATCCATACATGTTAATGTACATGACATCGGTCCAGTCTTCAAAAGTGACCATTCTAAAGAGTGTCAGCAAAGATGTTTGCAAATTTTCAAAATGAATTGGATCATTTTCTGAAAATGCGAAGGTTGCCATAACTGCATAGATATAAAAAATGATTCCAAGCAATACAAAAACATGGATCATGGAAGGAATACTTTTTAACAAGGCCCCTACAATGAGTCTCATCTTGGGCATTATTGTGATAAGTCTAAAAACCCGTAAGACTCTTAAAAGCCTTAACACGGGTAAAAATGGCCCCCCAATCGGGAGAAGGACTCCTACGACAATTATAAAGTCAAATACATTCCAAGAGTTTTTGAAATAATGAAGAGGACGTGGCATTTCAGAAACGATTTTGAGTATTGCTTCAATTACGAATATTATAATAATTAATGTGTCAAGGATTGTGATAAGATCATGGTGCTTTGCAGAGAAATCAGGATAAGTCTGCACCCCAACCAATATTCCCGCTAAAATGATTACGGATATTATAAACACTTCAAAGTGTTTATGAGTGACTATTTTCTTAAGATTGTCGACTATTGCCATTTTCATCCCGATATTTTTCAATGATTCATTTATTATTGAGGTAACAATAATTGCTTGTGAAACAGGTATTTTACCTTTTCTGCCAAACAAAGGCGGTTGGCTGACCCGCAAAAGATCATATTGCAGTCAGGTGTTTCATAGATCTCCTTTGACCATCCTGATTATACGCATTCCTTGCCATTTTCACTCATGAGCAGTTCGATGCAACTCAAAGTTTAAATATATTGTCATATATTGTCATAAAAAAGGAAGTTAATGCGATTTTGTCGCATTAATTAGGAAGGGGTAGTTGACTGTTCCCACATTATACTATAACTTTAGCGATTAAGGAAAACATTGTGATCAATTTTATCATAAGATATTTCTTCAGACGGTGGATAAGCTATTATAAGATTGCCTTTGAACAATGTAGTAATACGTTTTGGCAGTACCTGCAATATCGAATGCCATCCTGGAGTATCTCGGTGAGTACTTGCAATTATTATTAGATCATTTTGACTTTTGTCTCTAGCATCCAGAGAGTTCATAAGCATATCCCATTCTTCTATACCTTCAAACACTATAGAAATATCAGAACCTGAACTATCGAAAAATTCCTTGTATTTTTCAGGGTCATCAGCGACCACCATAGCTTTTACAGGTGCCGATGTATGTTGCGCTATCTTTTTTATGGAATCCACTACGGAACAAAAACCTGGATTGTGATTCATGTATTGGGGGATTATAAGAGTGATTCCCTGCGTGTTTCCCAAAGGATTCCTGATCATTGAAACGAGCACAAGTTTCTTAGTTCCCCTTAGTACCTGGTCAATGGCCGAACCAATAATACTCTCCTTTGGGGAATGGATACCATCCCATCCCATTACGATGGTTGAGATCCTGTTCTCAAGAGACGCTCCCATTATACCTGAAGCTATGTTGTGTCTAAGGCGTACATGAGTTTTTACAGGAACTTCAGCACATGCAGCATAATTAATAGTCTCCATAAGAGATTTTTCAGCTTCTATGACCTTTTTTTCAGGATTTGTATCATGTTTTACCACAGAAAGTACATGCAATGGTTCAATGGATTTTTTTTCTCGAATCATCAGGGCTAGGTCTATTAAAAGTTGCTTGTATGTTGATTGCGTCGAAAAAGAAACCAGTACACGAGAGTCTGATTCCAGAGTATTGCATGTGATACTATCTGCAAGGGAAACTCTTTTACCATATATTTCAACAATCTGGGGACTTATTATCCCGACAATAAGTATCATCATTATTACGGCGTTTATCATGTTCTCATTGAAAAGACCCGCTTCAAAACCAACGAGCACAATTGCAAGTGCTGCTGCAGCATGCCCTATGGACAAACCGAACATGGTCATTATTTGGTCCTTGCTATAATGGTAGATTTTTCCTGCAAGCCAAGCAGCTCCAAACTTGGCAATGATCATAGCGCCTATCATCAAGAATCCCAGGGTGAGCTGATTTCCGCCTCCAAAGAAAGAATGAAAGTTTGTAAGCATTCCCACTGAAAGAAGGAAGAAAGGTATGAACAGTACGTTTCCGGCAAACTCTATTCTGTTCATTAGGGGGCCGGTATTTGGAATTAGACGATTAAGCAAAAGCCCGGCAAAAAAAGATCCAATAATAGGTTCAATTCCGGCAATTTCTGCAAGATATGCAAGTACAAATGCTATAGCCAACACAAAAAGATATTCAAAATAACTCTCATCTGTAAGTTTACTGAAAAACCATCGTGCAATGCGTGGTACAATGAACAACGAACCTACAAAGAAAACGACTAAACCGAAAAGCAACTTGATCCAGAAGAACATATCAAGGCTCCCATCCATGGAAGAGACCACAATAGCCAGGATCATCAGGGTGAGTGTATCAGTAAGTAAAGTAGCCCCAATTGCAGCAGTAATGCCTTCATTGTTGACTATGCCAAGCTTCTTGATAATAGGATATGCAAGTAAGGTTTGTGAAGCAAACACGGAAGCAAAAAGGAGGGCTACAGTGAAAGACAGGTCCAATACGTAATATCCTACAGCAGTCCCTGCAACCTGTGGAATTAAAAATGTTAATGTACCAAAGACCAGGCTCCGATCTATCTTCTCAATGAACTTGTTAATATTGATCTCCAGTCCTGCTATAAACATCAGGTAAACAAGACCAATTTCGCCAAGAAGCACAATGGTCGCATCCCTCTCCAGTATATGCAAAGCATTGGGACCGATCAATGCACCGGCAAGAATTACACCGATCATCCCCGGTAATCTTAATGATTTGAATAGAAGAGGTGCTATAAGGAAAATAAGCATCGCCAACGCAAAAATCAATACAGGCTCATGTATGGGGGTTGATGGTAACATGTTCATTCTCTATAATAATAATCAAGGATATTTCAGTAGTTCCGATTAACTGCTCTTTTTTACAAACTGCAAAGCTTATGCCATCCAATTACAATGATTTTATCAAAAACACTTTTTTCCAAAAACATGGAATTGTTCTAAGTGACAACAAAAAACAACTCCATGAATTTTGAAAACACTGCCAGCTTGCTGGCCGTATCATCAGAACTATTTAGTAAAAATGATATAATAACCTTGCCATCAAATGTAAAATTTGATTACCAAGATGTTGTCACAGTCATGTTACATACCGTAACATCCTCTACTAACTCTCTTGAATCGGCAAGTAATGATTTAATATTTAAAAACTCTACTCAAAAAATACCATCCGCTGATACCATTTTCGAGTATATCAAGTACAATAATGTGGAAGATATTCTTCATAAATTCAGGAATATAAGTTTCAGAAGGGAGGGCCTACTTTCAATATTGTGGCAATGTATGACAAAGAGAAAGGGTATGTTTTATTTGCAACAAATAAAAAAGTATTGTCAAGTGAGAAATTTATAAAGAATGTTCCAGAGGAATATAAATAAAGATGGAACATCGAAACGGGATATAGGGTGAAAAACGACTTCAAGATATGGACATGTACAGTATCGCATGTAGCAAGAGCACTGTTCTTTGTGATTCAATGTATAATGTACAATATTTTGAATATGCTAAAATCTGTTCTAAAAATTACAGCATACGAACTAAAATCATCAATTAATGAAGAAATGATTAAAATTTTGAGATATGGATCTAAATCATTGGGTATAGTTTCAGTTCAATTGTTTTTGGATTGTTTTAAGACATATAATAGAGACCAAAAACGAGTGCTATGTAAACGATTAATGAAAATATAATTAGAATGGAACAGGCAAAATTGAGAATATTGGTTAGCGTAAGCTATATAAAATTAAATGCACATGTGGAAAATAAGGACAATGTTTATGCACAATTTTGAATGGATCAGGTACATGTGAGTGGGGTGTGCATTATTTTTAAAAATAAATTTGGACAAAAGGAAAAAAGGTGGATGCGTTCATTCGGAACTACTGTACGAATTTAAAAGTCAGAATGTTTGCTTTGTACTCACCCAGTTCTGCCTTCACATACCTAAATGATAAATTTGCCTTTTTAGCTAGGTTTTGAATACTGGTACTTTCCCGAATTTATTTTCGGCCAAAGTAAAAGACCCCTAGTCCTGCCCAGAATAACATGATAACCGATGTCATGATAAGCATCGGCATCGGGCCAAAATAGAATATAAGGGGTACAGAGGCAGCTGTAAATATCCCACCGCCCACTATCGGTTCAAATAGCAGCTGTTTATAACCAAATCCCTCAAGGGCAGGAGATTTTGAAGCAGGATCGGCTATCCTCATTAACAACAGGCCACTTGCCGTCATCCCCATGGACTGTCCAAAATTACCTATGCTCTTTTCGAACCAGTATGAAGGCATCATTTTTGGTCCAAGGTATAAGAACGCTATCAGATTCCATACAATTCCAACTGTGGCAAGTATGAGGAAAGGCATCAGATTGTTTCCGATAACCGTCAGTGACAGTGTGGCTATTGCACTGGTTATCAGAATGTCAAGAGATAAACCCTGTATCCTCATCATAAGATCTCTGTCCAGAGTATAGTACGGGTCGAACTTATCAAGGAACATCTGTAGTATGATGCCTCCTATCATTGCCAGGGGGAAAAGAGGTAAATGGGCAAGCAGATATATTCCCGTTGCCTGGCCCCAAGTGATCGCCTCTATCCATATCAGTGCCTGAAGGATAAAATACCCGACCCCAATAGCAACTCCCACATAGGCAAAATGAAGTGAAAGCGGCTCGATGGATTCGGGTCTTGTAGTTATCTTCCCCGCAGACTCCCTTGCGTCAAAATCAATGATGCCTTTCTGATAGGTTTCACTAAGGGATAACTGGGATTGGTCTTTCAGCACACTTGTTTTTCCTGACCTTACACCATAGTTCAAAAGCACGATCCCAAAAATGACACCAAAGAGAATACCCACAGTTGCAAGCCCAAGTGCCAGGTCTGTTGCATCTGAAAATCCAAGTTCCTCAAAAGTAGCGCTCATACCGGCTGCAGTACCATGCCCACCTTCAAATGATATTTCTATAAGGGCACCTGCCATTGGGTCCATTCCAAAAAAAGGGGTCAGTATCAGAATCGCGGCCAATATGCCGAACACATACTGACCCCATGCTATGGTCTGTCCGTGGGCAATTTGTGGTCCTGCAAGAAGCCATATGTCTTTGATCGCAGGTAGTTTTTTCCCAAGAAAAAGTGTTGCAAATATGATGTTTATGAAAAGCCCGGGCAGAGTGGTCCACGCATCAAGCATCTCTTCTGGAAATATCCCTCCTGATAGGAACGTACTGCTATCTCCTATCCATGAGATCAAATAACCCAGGACCTCAGGTCCAAGAAATAAAGCCAGGAATCCCCCGATAAGAGAACTGGGTATGAAGAGCTTTTGGATGGGGGGTGACATAACCCTTATCCATTTCCCAAGAAGCAGGATGACACCAAGTACGAGAAAGCTCATTCCGATAATTGCAGCCGACATTTAGGTAACCTCCGCTTGCCTTTTCAGGATTTGAATAAAGGCAACGGCCCATCTTTGTCGGGAACGATATATACATTTTTGCTTTTACAGTAGTTTCGAATGACCTTAGTTCCGATCAACTGCTCTTTTTTACAAACTGCAAAGCTTATGCCATCAAATGTAAAATTTGATTACCAAGATGTTGTTACAGTCATGTTACATGCCGCAACATCCTCTACTAACTCTCTTGAATCGGCAAGTAATGATTTAATATTTAAAAACTCTACTCAAAAAATACCATCCGCTGATACCATTTTCGAGTATATCAAGTACATGCGTGCGGTCTGTGCATTATTTTTAAAAATAAATTTGGACAAAAGGAAGAAAGGTGGATGCGTTCATTCGGAACTACACCTAATCGGAACTACTGTATGCCTTCCTGTTCCAAAATATTGGACCAGTATTCTGCCATACTGCATGTAATCTCGCCTTTTTCCTGGTATTCTGCTTTTTTCTGCTCAACAAAGGCGGTTACCTATCCAGTAAAAGATCATATTGCAGTCAGGTGTTTCATAGATCTACTTTGACTTCCCTGATCAATAAGTATTTCATTTTCGCCGATGGCCAGTTGATGCAGCTCAAAGTTTAAATATATTATCATATATTATCATATTTCATATAAAGGAGGTTTATACAATTACTGACGTAGCAATAATACTTGGAAGTAAATCGGACAGGGAAATAGCAAAGAAGGCAGTTAAAGTATTTGATGAGTTTGGTATCAAACACACCGTCACAGTTGCATCAGCACACAGAACTCCTGCAAGGGTAGCTAAAATAATCGATGACGCACACAAAGACGGTGTCAAGGCATTCATTGCTATAGCCGGACTTGCAGCCCATCTTCCAGGAGTTGTGGCATCTCATACAACAAAACCAGTGGTAGGAGTCCCTGTGAATGCTGCACTTGACGGAATGGATGCCCTTTTATCCATCGCGCAGATGCCCTCCGGGATTCCAGTTGCATGTGTAGGAATAGGGAGGGGCGACAATGCTGCCATACTGGTTGCCCAAATCATGGCAGTTGAAAATGATGAGTTGAGAGAGAAACTGGAAAACCACAGAAGAGACTTTTCAAAAAAGGTAGAACAAGATTCTGAAACATTGTTTGATTGATATGGCTATGCTATCAAATTCCTGATGTACAGTTCACTGTGTTCAGGACGTATATCAAATAAAACTCCGTTCTTCTTTTTAAAAATAAGAGCATCGAATACATGCCCTGAACTTATTTTTTTACTTCCTTTAAACCTTTCCAGTATAAATGTTACCTCAGGAACATCGGTTGTAGCGATACATGAATGTATGATTTCTTGTCTGGATCTTTCTGTGGTTGTGTATTCCTGCATTGCACAACCATATTCAATAAGATAAGCTTTCATCGGACATATCCAGACTTTTCGATTAACATTCTTTCCAGAATCATCTCTTTTTAGCTCAGTTATTCCCCTGACGAAGGCTTGCACAAGTGGACAATTCCTGCGACTTCGGAAACTTCAAGTGTAAAAGCTACTCCTCTCCCAGGTTTGTCCAGTTCTCCTGCCTTGACCACAACTTCAAGTACCTCATTAGAACAGTTCTTTTTGATAAGTACCATCAGTATCTCTTTTTCCGGCTCGATAGGTGTGCCCAGGAACATAGAATGTTCGTGTATGCCGGTTCCTCTGCCATGAAATATGGTTCCGCCTTCTGCACCTGCTGCTGTTGCAGCTTTCATGATTGCACTTGCTCTTCCTGCTTCAACAATTGCAACTATTAACTGAAATTCATTCTCATTGTCCATTCTTCTTCTTCCTATTGTATATAATGCCTAAGAATAACATAAAAATTATGGGACACATTGCGATTATTCCAACCGTTCCAAGACCAATGATTCCACTTTCTTCGCCCCATAAACCAATAGCCATTCCAGTCATCATAGGCAGTGCAAAGGTTACTGCAACAGGACCTGTAGCCACTGCTCCGGAATCGTATGCTATCGGAACAAAATCCTCTGGGGTAATTAGGGTCAGGAGAAGCATGAGCAGATATCCGGGTATCAGGATGTAGGCAAGAGACAGTTCATAGAAAATCCTCATAGTGCCAAGGACCAGCGCTAATCCAACTCCTATCGCAATGGTGGGTATGATGATACTTTTGCGCATATAGCCTGATGATACCTCCTCTATTTCATAAGCAAGGATGTTAACTGCAGGTTCGGCAAAAATAACTGCAATTCCCATCACAAATGCGAATAGAATCACCCACAATATATCAACACCAGAGAGAAAAGATCCAATCATTTCTCCCATGACTATCAGACTCATCTTTGCGCCAAGAATAAACAGGAAAAAGCCGAAGATTGCCATCCCAACGCCAAAGAGTATATTTTTGATGTCCGGGGGTATCTTTCTCAGCACAATAATCTGGAAAAACAAGATCAAGGCAAGCACTGGTACTATAGCTCCAGTTACTTCTAGAAGAACCTCAAGTGCTTCGTATATCATGCCCATCCCCTGACAATTCCCCATATCAGAATTGCCATTACTTTCTGTTTAGCTAAGTATTCTATTCATTGATTGCTTTGTTCTTTTTCTATATC
>JAIORJ010000008.1 GCA_021108185.1 Methanococcoides sp.
GATCTCTCGTATCATGCAAAGATCGCTGAACTCAATGATCGTATGATCATCCTTTTGATAAATGCTGGTCGTCTCGATGATGCGCGTTCAAGGTCCGATTCCATCCTTGATGTTCTTATGGATCTGGTGCATAAGGAGCCTGATAATGTCACTTTCCTTTCCATGGTCCATACGATATTGGCTGATATGGAATCTCTTCTTGAAACGGAATTTGATGCCAATAAAAAGGAATCTGACCTCAATTTCCTCATCTCTATGTACGAGAAGCTTTTCTTCGTATCATATTAAGATCGTAGAACTCAATGAGCTAATGATCGGTCTTTTGATGAATGCTGGTCGTCTCGATGATGTCCGTTCAAGGTATGGTTCCACTCTTAATATCCTGATGAAACTGATGCAAGGGGAGCCTGAAAACGTCACTTTCATTTCTAGGTTCCGTAATGTATTGAATGGTATGGAACGTCTTCTTGAAATTGACTGTGATGCCAGTGAAAAAGAAGCTGACCTCAATGTCCTTATCTCTATGTACGAGAAGCTTTCTCTTATTGATCCCTCTGATCTTTCGCATCATGCGAAGGTGGCTGATCTCTATGACCGCATGGGCAGTTTTTTAATGAATGCTGGTAGGAATGTTGATGCACGTTCAAGTTATGAAATGGCATTAAGCATCAGGAAAATGCTTATCGGGAAAGGTGAATCGCCAATGGTGCATGAGTTCGGGATAGCTTCTATCAGGAACAATCTTGGTACGATGTTTGCACAGGATGGTGAGTTTGCAGAAGCCAAAGCAATGTTCGAGGCTTCCCTTAAAACATATGTCGATCTTTTTGACAGGGATAAAGAGGATTCAGCATATCAGTACGGTGCTGCTCTTACATTGAACAATCTTGCAAAACTGTTCGCGGATATGGGTCGCCATGAAGATGCAAAGAGCATCTATGAATCAGCACTTGAGGCATATGTTGAATTGCTGAATGCTGATCCGGAGAATGTTCGTTACAAGAAACACGCCTCCAAGACCCTTGATAATCTTGGTTCATTGCTTGGTGAGATGGGAAGGGGCGAAGATTCTATCCGTATGCATGAGGCAGCACGGGAATTAAGAAGCGAGATCTGAACAGGAAGTTCTTTTATAGGGATAGGTATTTCTTACGGAAAGTAAGATACCTCCCTTAAAATTGATGAGTTGATATTTTGAAAAATGATAATACGGTCTGTAATACCCCTCCGGAAATACTGGCTCCGGCGGGCGATGTCGATGCATTGATGGGCGCAATTAAAGGCGGTGCCGATGCTGTCTATTTTGGTGTTACGGACCTTAATGCAAGAAAAGGCGCGAAGAACTTTTCCGTAGATGATCTTGAGGAAACCATCGACCTGCTTCACTCTCATGGTATCAAGGCTTTCCTTGCATTGAACATACCAGTGAAACAGAATGAGCTCCAGCATGCCCTTGATGTCGTGGATAAAGCATATTCGCTTGGTATCGATGCGATCATCCTTCAGGACTTCGGGCTTTTGGGCATCCTTCACAGGAGCTATCCTGACCTTGCGTTGCATGCAAGCACACAGATGACCGTTCATACGATCGAAGGTGTGAACTTTATAGCAAATGCCGGTGCGGTCCGTGTCATTGTTTCGAGGGAACTTGAGGTCCGGGAAATCGAGGACATCGTTAAGAATTCCGATGTTGAGATCGAGATATTCGTACACGGTGCGTTGTGCTATTCTTATTCCGGCAAATGTCTTTTCAGCAGTTTCATTAATGACCGCAGTGCCAATCGTGGTGCTTGCGCACAGCCTTGCAGGCGACCTTATGTTTTTGTTGTGAACGGTCGGAGCGTGAATGAGAAGATAACAGGTAGGTTCCCTATCAGTTGTGCGGAGCTTTGCACTCTTTCCGAGATCGGTGATATTGTCAAAACCGGTGTGAAAAGCCTGAAGATAGAAGGCAGGATGAAAAGACCGGAATATGTGACCGAAAGTTCTCAGGCCTATAAGCAGGTCGTGGAAGCTTTCTGTGGTTCTGAGGAACTTGACGAGGATGAGATCAAGGGATTCGAGAAGGACCTTGCACAGTTGTTCTACAGAGGATTTACCAAGGGTTTCGTTCTTGGCGACAGGAATGTTGCACATTCGAAATACAGTTCAAGTTATGGTGTCTTTTTGGGCAAGATCACCAAAGTGAAGGATTTCAAGTACAATACAAGCATTACTCTGACATTGGACGAGGATATTCGTCTGAAAGATGGTGTGGGCATACATACAAAGGCCGGTGTTCTGGGGTCAGCTGTTAACAAGCTTTTTGATGCAGATGGCGAGGAGATCAAAGAGGCAAATAAAGGGGATACTGTTACCCTTGAGATAAGCTCGAAGACCGGTAAGGCTGTCTCTGTGGGCAATGAGGTTTATCTGACGACAGATCAAAGACTTCTGGAACGTTTGCAGCGAACACGAAAACAGGGGTTGCCGGTTTCCATTGAAGTGGACGCAAGTGTGGGTGAGGTGCTGAAGGTCAGGATCTCATCTGCTTTATTTAGTGCTGAGTTCGTTGATGATTTCGTAGTACAAAAGGCCCAGAAGGCACCGATGTCAAAGGAAAAGATCGTTGAGGTCATGGAGAAGCTCGGTGATACCTCATTTGAAGCAAAGGATGTCGATGTGAACATAAATGGCGAGATCTTCATTCCCATGGGAGTGCTCACAAATGCCAGAAGACAGGCTGCGGATATGCTGCTGGAAAAGATACTGGCATCTTACCGAAGGGATGAAAAGCATCCTAAGTTGTCCGATATGACACATTTCTGCGATGATACGGCTGCCGTTGGGTCTGAAATTAATGTCCCTCTCCTAAGTGTGGAAGTAAAGAACAGCGGTGCTCTTTTTGATGCTGTGGAGTGTGGTGCCGACATTGTTTATCTGCCGATCAGTAAATTCTCTGAATTGCTTTCAGAGGAGTATGCTGAAATGTTCAGGGATGTCAAGGAAACGGTGGAGATCGTTGTGCTGGCTCCCCGTATATCGCATGAGGCTGAACTGAATGCACTTGTTCCAATGTTCGAGACCGTAAAAGAGGAAAGTCTGCGTATAGCTTGTTATACTCTGGGACAGGTCGAGTTGGCAAGAAAGATGAGCATTCCTTTTGTTGTACAGAAGGAGTTCAACACATTCAATTCCTATACTTCGGATGAGTTCTACAGGGCAGGGGCATTCCGTGTGACCCTTTCCAGTGAACTCAATATGGATGAGATGAAAGATGTGGCAGATGCTATCTCCTACCGCGGGAAGTCTCACCAGCTCGAAGCGGTTGCACATGGACGGGAACTTATGCTCATAACCGAACATGATCTGCTAAAACCTCTTATCGATAATGGGATCACCATTGAAGGCAGTGAGGTCCTTCTTGTCGATTCGAAGAGTGATGAATATCCTGTCAAGCGTGTCGGGGAAAGGACGCTTATCTATGATTCAATGGTCATTGAGATGCTGGACCATGTGGACAAGTTCGAAGAATGCGGGATCGATGTGATACGTCTGGACCTTTCCCTTTATGGTAAAAAGGATGTTCAGGAAATTACATCTGCATATCGCAGGGTCATGGATGGTAAGGATGCGGTCATCTATTCCAAACGGGGTTCTGATTTCACTTCCGGTCACTATTTCAAAGGTGTGTGATGTGAGAAAGGTCGTACTTGCTTCCGCCTCTCCTCGCAGGAAAGAACTGCTTTCTCAGTTGATCGGGAATGATTTTGAGGTATGCGTTAGCTCGTACGAAGAAACTCCTCAGCAGGAAATGAACGTTGAGGAGTTGGTGGTCTTTCACTCTTTGGAGAAAGCAAAGGATATTGCCTTAAGGTTCGATTCGGGCATCATCATCTCTGCAGACACTGTTGTTTTCTGTGAAGGAGCTGTTCTGGGAAAACCCCATACACCGGAAAATGCAAAGGAAATGCTTGAAAACATCAGTGGGAAGTCTGTTCAGGCTATCACCGGAATGACCGTTCTCGATATGGATTCCGGCAAATGTGTCAGTGAATATGTGAGTACAGATGTGAATATGAAAAAAATGTCATCTGATGAGATCGCATCCTATGTGAATTCAGGAGAACCGCTTGACAAAGCGGGGGCTTTTGCAATACAGGGAAAAGGGGCTGTGCTTGTTGAAAGTATCAATGGGGATTTCTTCAATGTCGTTGGTCTTCCTCTTTTCAGGCTTGGTACAATTCTTGAAGAAATGGGTATCTCTATCTTTGATGATTGTTGATTCCCGATACCCATACCAGATATTTTTAATTTCATTAAAGTGCTGTTAACCGAAAACCACATAAACGATGTTCTTCAACTATTTTTAAGGAGTGGTTATTATGGCAATAGCAAAATGGAATGGAGTTGTACTTGCGGAAAGTGATTCGGTAAAAGTGATAGAAGGGAATCTTTATTTTCCACCTGAGTCAGTGAGCAAAGAATTTTTTAGGGAGTCGGATACTCGTTACCAATGTCCTTGGAAAGGCCTGGCATATTATTTCGATATCGTTGTCAACGGGGAAGAAAATAAGGACGCTGCCTGGTCCTATCTTGAACCGAAAGAGGCAGCAAAAGAGATAACGGGTCATTTTGCTTTTGGTAATGGGGTTGAGTTAATCCCTTAATCTACCCTTTTTGTGCTTGCAGCCATTTTATCCGGGTCAACGACAACTTCAATAAGTGATGCCTTTTCAGATGAGAATGCTTTTTTAAGTGCGGCATCGAGGTCTTTCGGGTCTTCTATCCTGTAACCTTCGCCTCCGGCAGAGCTGGCAAATTGTGCAAAGTCTGGATTCGGGAAGCTCACTCCGTATTCGGGATAATTGTCTCGTAGCTGTTCTTTCTTTATGTTCTTGAGCTTACCATCGTTAAAGACTATGACATTAATGCCAAGGCCTTCTCTTACAGCGGTGGTGAAATCTCCCATTAACATTGCAAAGCCACCATCGCCTGTCACACATATGACCTGCTTATCCGGATAATCAAGCTTTGCTGACAATGCCGCTGGCAATGCAAATCCCATACTTGCAATGTTTGCAGACATGAATGTTCTCTGTCCTTCACACATGAACTTCTTGTAGAACCAGTATGTATGGTCCCCAACATCAACACAGATGATCGCATCTTTGTCTGCATGGCGTTTTATGGCCTGTATCACATAACCGGAATTTATCGGAATGGAGAGGTCGTTTGACTCAGCTTCAAGTTCTTCGCGGTGTTCCTGTTTCATTCTGTCGATATGTTCGAGGAATTCGGTGTTCTCTCTCTTCCTCTCAATAAGTGGCAGAAGTTTTTGCAGTACAAGTTCCGCATCACCGACGATCCCCGCATCAACATCAAAGGTCTTGCCGAGCTTTGTCGGATCTATGTCTATCTGTACTATCTTTATTCCCGAAGGCACAAGGTTGGCCTGCCTGAAACCGGAACCCATTATAACTATCAGATCGCAGTTCTGTATTGCCTTTGCAGCGTGTTTCGAACCGATGGATCCCAGTACTCCAAGGCTAAATCTATCATTTTCGTGTACTACGCCTTTTGCTCTTGAAGTAGTTGCAACCGGTGCGTTCAGTTTTGCAGAGAGCTCTTTTATCAGTTTTCCACTGTGTCTGGACCCCCAGCCTGCAAAAAGAGTGACCTTCTGACATCCATTGATAAGGTCTGCAGCTTTTTGAACGTCAGCATCCTTTGGAGCTGTTTTGTTGGAGAATATTCTTTTTTCGATAGAATAAACCTTCTCATCAAGTTTTTCTGCAAGTATGTCTGTTGGTGTGCTCAATACTGATACGCCGGGTTTCTTGAAAGCATATTTAGTCGCCATTGTGACAAGCTTAAGGGCCTGATTCTCCCTTGCAATGGTCTCTGCGAATTCCGTGAAGGGCTTGAACAGTTCTATCTGGTCTATCTCCTGGAAAGCCTCACTTCCAAGGTACACTTCCGGGATCTGTCCTGCAAATGCAAGTACGGGACTTCTGTCAGTGGCAGCGTCCATCAATCCGGTTATCAGGTTAGTGCAACCCGGACCTGCTATGGACATGCATACTCCGAGCTCTCCGGTCATCTTCCCGTGGGCAGATGCCATAAAAGCAGCTGTCTCCTCATGTCTTGTAAGGATGAACCTGATCTTTTCACTCTTTCGGATGGCTTCTATCAGCGGTAAATTGGAATCCCCCGGTATTCCATAAACATACTTTACACCAAAGACCTCAAGTTGCTCAATTATCTTCTCTGCAACAGTGGTCTTTATACCTTCCTTATCTTTGCCTCCTACCTCTGAAGCAAATGCAGACTTTGGAGCACCACAGACAGGACATGTAAAGTCATCGGGCAGGGAATCGAAATTCTGCCCTTCCGCTTCTTCATCATAGACCCAGTTACAGACGGAACACCTATATTTATCCATGTTATGTCCTCACAGAGAGTGTATTTTAGTTCTTCTCGTCTTTGAATTCAATGTGCCAGTGTTCTCCGCTACAGAACGGCTTGTTCTTCGAAGCACCACATCTGCAAAGGGTGAAATGTTCTTTTGATTCAGGGGTGTTTCCTTCAGGATCATCGAGCTCGATACCACCGACAGCATCGTAGGGTCCGTCCTTTGTGACAGTGATGCCTGGTTTTCGGTCAACATCTTTGTGCAGGACTCCGTCCTTTGTGTAACTAAGGGCACCGGATGGGCACATCTCTACGACCCTGATTATGTCTTCAACACTTGCACCATCAGGATCGATCCATGGTTCTTCTTTCATTCTGAAAACGGTTGGCAGATTGTCTGTGCAGTATCCACGATGGGAACATACTCCTCTATTGTCATGGATCGTGATCTCTTTTCCAACATAGTTATCGACTTTATCAGGCTGCCTACCTTCGACCTTTTCACCTTTGAATCCCACTTTTAAATGAGTTCCGTCACAGAACGGTTTGTTCGAGGAATGACCACAGCGACATAGGGCTACCATGGGCTGCGGTTCAAAAGTTTCTCCCTTTGAGTTCTTCAGGTCGTTCAGTTCCTTTGCAATATATGGTCCGTTAGTTGATGGCTGGATGGATGTCTTGTTCTCTGTCATTTCTTAGTTCCCCCTTCAATATCAAAAATTTCACTGTTTGTCCATATGTCCAGTTGTGGATATGGTATCTCAATGTCTGCTTTCTTGTATGCGTTCAAGATGCCATTGGTGAGATCGCCTTTGACTCCCCAGTAATCAGATGTATTTGCCCATGCCTAAAGCTGGAGATTTACAGATGAATCTGCATGTTTTGTCGTGACCACGGCAGGTGCAGGATCATCAAGTTCGGTTCAGTTCTTATCATCCTTGAATTTTATATCCCTGTGGTAGCCGTCACAGAATGGCTTGTTCTTTGAAGCACCACATCTGCAAAGGGTGTAGTGTTCCTTGGATTCCGGTGTATTTCCATCAGGATCATCAAGTTCGATCCCACCGACCACGTCGTATGGTCCGTCCTTTGTAACAGTGATTCCTGGATCCATGTCAAGCTGTTTGTGAAGCACGCTATCCTTTGTGTAGCTCAGGGAACCTGATGGGCACATCTCGATAACCCTTATTATGTCTTCCACACTGGCTGCATCAGGGTCAATCCATGGCTCTTGCCCCTTTTTAAAAACGGATGGCAGATTTTGTACGCAGTGTCCCCGGTGGGCACAAACTCCCCTGTTGTGATGGATCGTTATCTCCTTTCCAACATAGTCATCCATTCTGTCAGGTCTTCTACCTTCAAGCTTTTCGCCTGTGAAACCTGTTTTCACATGTGTGCCATCACAGAACGGTTTGTTCGATGACTGTCCGCATCGACAAAGGGCTACCATTGTTTTCTCTTCAAAGGTATCTCCTTTTGAGTTCCTCAGGTCCTTAAGCTCCTTTACAATGTATGGCCCATTCGTTGATGGCTGGATGCTTGGTTTGTTGTCTGTCATTTCTTAGTTTCTCCTTCAATATCAAAAATATCACTGTTTGTCCATATGGATGTCCAGTTGCGGAAATGGAATCTCGATGCCTTCTTCTTTGTATGCTTTCAGAATACCGTTCGTCAATGCACCTTTTACTCCCCAGTAATCTCCAGTATTTGTCCATGCACGAAGTTGCAGGTTCACTGATGAATCTGCGAGTGCAGTGGTCACGACAGCTGGTGCAGGATCAGCATGGACCATTGGATTTTCTTTCATAAGCTCCATGGCAACCTTTAATGCATCTTCGAGTTTGGTATCGTAGCTGACCCCTACATCAACATCGACTCTTCTGGTGGGCATTCTTGTTGCATTGACAATGGGGCTTCCCCATATCAGTTTATTTGGTATTGTGATGAGCTTGTTATCAGGTGTGAGCAGGTCGGTCGCCATGATCCCTACCTCATGTACGCTTCCGGAATATCCGCTTACCTCCAAGTACTCACCTTTGTCGAAAGGTCGAAGAGTGGCGATCCAGACACCTGCTGCAATATTTGTCAACGTGTCCTGCATTCCAAATCCAAGGATCAGTCCGATAACTGCTGAAAGTCCGACAATGACCGAACTAATGTCAGCTCCAAGCATTGATACGGTCGCAAGGATGACTGCGACATAGAGAAGTGCGAGGATGAATTTCGACAGGAACTCTACGATAAGTTCCGGTAGATTAGTTTTCTGCAATCCGTTCTTGAATATTTTTATGAGGACCTTTGCAACAATGATGCCTAATACGAGTACTATCAATGCTGATAGAAGGTCAAAATAGGTCAATTCCATGTATGGTATGTTTTGAGATAACATTAAATCAACTCCCCCATTTAATTCAATATCTAACATTTTGTGGTCATAGTAGATATATAGTTCCTGTCCACTTCCAAAATGCTTCTTCTTCTAAATGAATCAATATTTGAAGATTTTCTTCGATTCGTCCTTGATAATCATTGACAAAATCTTTTTATATAATAAATTCTGTTTAGGGGTTGACTCCAAACGAGGAGGTGTGTCCAATTCCACTCCTCCTCCAACTCATTTATGGCATTTATTTTTCTGTTCCATATTCCATTAATGTATCGTATGATTACGTTTTCTATCTTGCAATCGACTACTCTTTTTCTTAGATATCCTCTATTACAAACGGGGCGATTTATCGGCACATAACTTCATTAATATTCATGCAGGCCATTCAAAACAAAAGCTTTATATATTGATGCGAATATTAGAAAATCAAACCATTAGATTATCGAATTATACGATTATCGAATATTAGGTGACCACGTTATAATCTTAAAA
>JAIORJ010000218.1 GCA_021108185.1 Methanococcoides sp.
GTGCAAGGACACTCCCGATCCTGGTCGGAGCCAAAAAAGCATCATATATCGCAGCAGCATTCGGCTTTACTGCCATGCTTGCAAGTCCGGTACCTTACCTGCAATCCATATTAAATGAAAAATATCTTTTCGTCGTGGCCATTGCAGACATCTTCTTCCTTATCGCGGTTTACCAGATACTAGGGAAAAAGGATGCTGCACGCTCATCAAAACTGTTTAAGTTCGCAATGCTCTTTGCCCTCATTTCTTTCATCGTAGGTGCCTGAAAGAATCACTTCTGATGAGTTCCGTCCGAAGGCGTATGTCTGAGATATTCCTTCAACATCATGGGGAACGTATTCGCAGGCACGAACCTTACTCCGAGCTGTTCTGCCCATTTCTGAATACCGTAGTCGCTTGCAACGACCGCTGCGTCCAGTTCCTTTGCAAGAAGCAGTACATCGATGTCAGGGGCACTATCAAGGATCCCATAACGAAGTGCTGAACGGTACTTGTTCCTGAATTTACCTACAATGGGTCCAATGATCTCACGATCGGTATTATCCTCTACCTTGTGTGTATCCTCGATCTCCGAATCAAGGGACAGGCATTGCATCGAAGCTTCTCTGATGGCTTCCTCGGCCACGGTCATACCCTTGTTGATACGTTCTCGCATATAGGATACGTATTCATGGAAAATATGTGATGGTATCTTCACCTCATGTCTGTCCGGCGTCTTTTTGACAAGCCATGTATCTATCATCGCAATGATCTCATCATCGCAGCCATTATTTTTTGCAAACTCATGGAGCTCTTTGTAGACAGATGGGAATGGAACATAACAACTGATCTGTAAATGAAGCCTTGATTCAGCGATAAGCTCAAGTATTGCCCTCATTCCCTGGCAAAGGTCCTCTATCTCCAGCATCTCCCGTGTCTGAAGATCGGTCAAAGCGGTCGTATCTAAAACAAATCTTTGTTTCAACGTAACTTACTCCCCCTATTAATTACTATTAGGCCAACGACTTATGCCTTTTCCCTTAGGTCCTTTTCATCTGCATCCGAATTCGAGAACATTCGTGCCATCTCGTCATATATCTTCATTCCATCCGGGGATGTCGAAGCTCTCACTCTTTTTATCGCTGTGCTAAAGTGTGATATTTGAATGACAACGTTCTTTGCAGTTTCATAGGCCTCATCCTTTGTCATTCCTGGCCTGATGACCTCTCGAAGTGTCATCATTGCAGCCTCTCTGCAGATGGCTTCAATATCCGCTCCTACATACCCTTCGGTAAGTTCAGCAAGTTCTTCCAGTCTGACATCTTCTGCAATAGGCTTACCTGAAAGGTGTATCTCAAGTATCTTGGTACGCTCCTCTTTATCAGGGGACCTTACATAGATGAGTCTGTCAAAACGCCCCGGTCTTAAGAGGGCGGGGTCGATCATATCCGGCCTGTTGGTGGCAGCCACTATGACTATATCCTTCAGTTCCTCAATGCCGTCTATTTCGGTCAGTATCTGGCTGACAACGCGTTCAGTTGCCTGCTGATCGGATCCCATCCCGCGCTTTGGCACCATTGAATCAAGCTCATCGAAGAAAACAACTGTCGGAGCTGCTTGCTTTGCCTTCCTGAACGTTTCCCTTACCGCTTTTTCAGATTCACCCACATATTTACTTAGCAGTTCCGGTCCTTTGATACTAATGAAATTTGCCTCACTTTCACTTGCAACTGCCTTTGCCAAAAGGGTCTTGCCTGTACCCGGAGGTCCGAACAGAAGGATCCCCCTTGGAGGTCTGGTGTTCAGGGTAGTGAACATCTCGGGATATTTAAGAGGCCATTCAACCGCTTCTATCAGTTCCTGTTTCACTTTATTGAGCCCGCCAATATCTTCCCACCTCACGTGCGGTATCTCCACAAATACCTCCCTTAAGGCCGAAGGCTCGATATTGCGGTGTGCCTCTATGAAATCGCTCTCGGTCACCTCAAGCGTTTCCATTATCTCAGGTGGGATCTCCTCTTCGAGACTGATCATCGGAAGCATCCTACGTAGTGCATGCATTGCGGCTTCTTTACAAAGAGATGCAAGGTCAGCTCCGACAAATCCATGGGTGATGTCCGCAATGCCTTCAAGGTCCAGTTCCTCTTCGACCGGCATACCTCGGGTGTGAACATATAATACCTGTAACCTTCCACCCCTGTCAGGGATCCCTATCTCTATCTCCCTGTCAAAACGCCCTCCACGGCGCAGTGCCTGGTCAATGGAATTTGGCCTATTGGTTGCAGCAATGACTATAACCTTCCCCCTGCTCGTTAACCCATCCATCAGCGTAAGCAACTGGGCCACGACCCTTCTTTCCACTTCACCTACAACATCATCTCTTTTCGGTGCAATGGAATCTAATTCATCAATGAAGATCACTGAAGGTCCTTCCTTTTCAGCTTCCTCAAAGATCTCACGAAGCTTCTGTTCACTCTCTCCGTAATATTTCGAGATGATCTCCGGTCCGCTTATGGGTATGAAATTTGCCTCACTTTCGTTCGCCACGGCCTTGGCTATCATTGTCTTTCCTGTACCAGGAGGTCCGTAAAGCAAAACTCCTTTGGGAGGGTCCACTCCAAGCTTATCGAAAAGTTCAGGATGCCTTAGTGGCAGTTCGATCATCTCGCGCATCAATCCAAGTTCTCGCTTCAGCCCGCCAATGTCCTCATAGGACACTTCTTCCCCTGCATCAGTTTCAGCAATGGGCTCAACTATCTCTATCTTGGTAGTTCTTGTGACCACTACCGGTCCACGGGGCTTGGTAGCCTTTACCAAAAAAATAAGCGGGTTATTTATGTTCTCCACACGAATGCGCTGGCCTTTATCAACGGGTCTTCCTTCTAAACTAAGGTGTACGGAACGTGAAATCCTTTCGCTCAAAACAGGTTGGGTTGGAGCAAGAGTTATCTTTTCAGCATCTTTCTCAAGTATCTTTTTTACAGTCACCTGATCATCAATACCGACCTTCGCATTGCTGCGAAGATTTCCGTCGATACGGATAATGCTCTTTTTTTCATCATCCGTACCTGCCGGATATACTCTTGCGTAGGTATTTTTCTTGTTCTTGATCTCGATGACGTCTCCGCTTCTTGCATCGATAATCTGCATAAGGGCATTTGGAAGTCGGGCAATCCCTCTTCCCGCATCACGGTGGTTTGCTTCTGCAACACGTACTGTGATATCTTCGGACATACTGATCACCTTGCTCAATTAGAAAGTAGTATTGATCTAAGTAGTGGCGCTAAGGTCCACTAGAGTAAAATTCACAGTACTAGTATAAAAAAGAAATGTTTTAAAAAAGTGTTTTTGGAAATAAAAAAAAGAGACCTTTTCAGATCTCACTTCTCAATTTCTCAACAAGTTCCTGTTTAATTGAAGTGCTGCGGTCTCCGCCACAGACTATTCCGCGTACGCCAATGATGGTTGGCTGGATACGCTTCAATGCTGGAATGTCATCGAACTTGATGGTTCCTGCAATGGCGGTCTCAAGTCCGCGGGAGTGTGCATCGTTGACGAATTCGATAAGGTCTTCCTCGGTCATGAACTCAAATGTAGATCGTCCGTCCTTGAGGCCAGTATCGACCATAACAAGGTCAACGCCTGCTTTCTCACCAATTGCAGGGAGAAGTTTCGGGTTGATGGAGTTAATGCGCTCGTGATCGGAATATCCGCAAGCTACAACAGTGACGTCCATGTCCTTTACGGATTCAACGATACCGGAAAGCATTTCGTATGCCTGTTCTTCGGTGTTGATGTCATAAAGTCCTATCTTCACATAATCTGCACCAGCCGCAGCAGCTCCGTATGCTGCAAGGGCTGCGGTACCTGGCTTGTAGCTGAAGTCCCCAAGTGCGGCACTGATCGGCCTTTTACCTTCAACAGCATCTCTTATTCCTCTGATGACCCATGGATAGTTAGCACCCAGTGAACCTTCCTTTGGATTCTTTACATCGATTATATCTGCTCCTCCGTTGAGTGCAGCTACTGCTTCTTCAGTGTTGATCGGACTTACGAGTAATTTCATGTATTAGCCTCTTTTTTATAAGATGAGATAAATTATCAATTTAATATGTTTCGAACCGTCTTTGTATTTGATGTATATAACCGTAATGCTGTCCATGCGCAGGGAGGGGACCGGCAAAAATATCGTCCGGTACACGAAATCAGTAATGTCTGCACAACATCGGACCCGGTTGGTATTGTTCGGGAACTGCGTCCTGCCGAGGTCTATATCGCAGATCTTAACAGACTTCAGGGGCAGGGTGAGCCAAACATAAATTTTGATGTGATAAGGGGAGTTTCAGAGCTTTCCAGAACGATGCTGGATCCTGGGATAAGCTCCTTTGAAGATGTTGCCGGGGTTTCAGGGCTTGCAGAGCATCTTGTACTGGGTACAGAGACCGCATCTTTGGATTCCATTACTAAGATAGCTGCTGCATACCCTTCACAGATCAATGTGAGCATTGATAAAAAGAACGGTAATATCCTCTCATCTGACCCTTTGATGCCGAAAGATCCCCTTGAGATCGTAAAGGTACTGAACGGTCTGGAGATAAATGACATAATATTCCTTGACATGGATATGGTGGGAACCTCAGCAGGGTTCGATGCACAATTTTTAAGTCTTATAGCAGATGTTTCTGACCACAATGTTCTCCTTGGCGGAGGCGTAAGGGACGTGGAAGATATTAGGCAACTGGAAGCTATTGGTATCAAAGGTGCATTGGTTGCAACCGGATTGCATAATGGTTCCATTCCTATTGAGATGGTCAGGTAATGAATATATGTTCAATTTACATTGAATATGGGTGATCAATATGGCAGAAGAAAATAAAGTTGTAAGTGAAACTGAAGAAAATAAAGAAGTCCGTGACAGCGAAGAGTATATGGAGATCAAGATGGGCGGTGGCTGGTATCTTACAATATCTCTTGCAACAAGTGAAAAGTATGAAAATGAGTATGTAGAGGTTGCAAAGGAAAGGAGCGGCCAGAAAAGAAGCCGCTTTAACTTGAATCCAAAACACGTCCGTGAGTTCGGTGAACTTCTCGTAAAGTTCGCAGACGCTAACGACCTTTAACTTTCAATGATCGATGTGATTGCTTGCAACACATCTTTCTCTATTTCTTTTAAGTCCCTGTCGGTATCGATGACAACGAATCTTTCTGGTTCCTTTTCTGCAAGTTTAAGGTAGTTCTCTCTGACCCCTTTGAGGAGGTCTATCTTCTCGAACTTTGTCTGTTCCCCTCTTTTGCCGCATCGCTGTACTGCAACAGCCGGATCGATGTCAAAAAGCAACGTGAGATCAGGGATAATTGTCCAACCTCTGTGGATCATCTGTATCCACTCCATGGGCTCTTCCATTCTCTCTTTCAGTGTAACGCCCTGATAGGCGTAACGACTGTCCGAATACCTGTCCGAAATAACTATCTTCCCTTCCTCGATTGCAGGTCTTATCAGGGTTTCAATGTGGTTTGCATGGTCTGCAGTGAAAAGCATAAGCTCGGCAAGTTCATCGGTGTTAGATTGGATGGCCTTGTAAACAGCATCCCCTATCCAGCTTGTGGTGGGCTCTCTTGTGAACACCGCATTAGCAAAGCTCGGATGGGAGTTAAGAAAGCTTGTAATGGTAGATTTTCCGGACCCATCTATTCCTTCCAGTGTTATGAGCTTTCCTTTCATGGGGATTACATGTATCCTTACAATTTTAAATTTATGTCCTTGAGGTGCTTTCACTTCCACACTGCGGGCATTTTATAGGGGAAAAATTAGGATCTGCCTGAAAGACGAAGTCACACACATTACATCTGAAATATACCTTTGACTGGTCAATATTATCCATTTGATCACCTGAATATTTATACAGTTAATTGATTGTAAAGCAAACAATATTAATATACCGCTATTCAATAACATTGTTCAAGGTATTGAACATGGCAAAACTGGGAGTTATAGTACGTGGAAAATACGGTAGACGGCTTATTGAGACCGTTAGGTCCAGGTCGGATCTGGAAGTGATCGTCGCAGAGGTCCCTGAACACCTGCCGGAGCTGATCGATGAGCCTGAAGAGTTCTTTTCAGAACTTGATTTTAACGAGAAGGTTTTCGATGCTGATATCATTATCACTTACTCGCTGCATCCTGACATCACACCACACATCGCCAAAATGGCCGGTGAGGCCGGCGTGGGTGCTTTGATAGTTCCTGGTGGTGCGGCAAAGGCACCGATTCGGGAACTGGAGGAGATCTCTTCAAAGTATGGTATCTTCATCGAGGTCGATGATATTTGCTGCAACATTGCAACTGATCCCAGTACAGACGCCTTTACTTCCTTTTTTGGAAACCCTGTTCTCGATGTCGAGGTAAAGGATGGTATAATCTCAAAAGTTAATGTCATTCGGGGGGCACCATGTGGCAGTACCTGGCTTATGGCAGATGCTCTTGTGGGTACACCTGTTGAAGAAGCCGGCGCAAAGGCAGGTCTATTGATATCACAATACCCTTGTCGTGCGGCTCGTGGGAATATGGGCGGAATTCATGAATCATCCGAGCTGCACAAAAAAGCAATTGATTCTTCAATTAAAAAACTGATCACTGGTCTGTAAGGATAAAAATATCGCAGGCAGACATTTGCATGTCTGCCATTCCTATTATTTGTTCTGAAGCTTGATCCTATTTCCGAGAATACATCTTCCGCCGCGATGTCCTCCGAGTGGATTGAATGTGGTTCCAAGGGAGTTCATACATCTTGCCATGACCGCTGCACCCCTTGCAAGGCCATCATCAACGAAAACAACGTTCTCTTCGATCTTCTCATGAAGTTCGAGTTTGTCAAGATATTTCAGTGTAAGCTTTGCTTTGTCGCCACTTATGCCGGCTCTTCCGGTGATGCCGATTGTGGTTTCCGGGAAAACGAGTCCTTCTTCCTTTGCAACATTTACAAGTCGGTATATCACCTGTGCCATTACCTCATCAATGACGGCAAAAAGCACTTTCATGCCGAATTTGTCGTATATCTCTCCGCCGATCTCTGATAATTTATCGAAATCTGAACCGTTCACTCCCACATCACAGCCGATAAGCACGACATTGATGTCTTTTGCAGCTTTAGGGTTTACCGGTACACTTCCGTAACGGTCCCTATTTTCAGGAACCTTCTCGATTATGATGTACTCAAGGGCTTTCTTTGCGTATTCATGTATATTTTTGCCTTTCAGAAGCAATGTGAGCTTATCCGCATGTACATCCTTGAAAACATCAAGGGCGGTTCCAACTTTCTTATCTACTGCGCCGGTGCCTTTTATCATGGCATCCGGGATGGCACCTGCAAATCCACAGAAATTACCAATGGTCTTTGCATAGGGTTCGTCAGGACTGATTATCCTGCCATCAAGGGTCGTACCAAAGTCCATTGACATGCAGGGGTTACGGAAATCCACATCCACCCACTTGGCACCTTCTTTGATGCCCGCGGTCGCAAGTTCCCCCTCCATTTCGTTTGCAACTATTTCTACTCCGGTAGCTCCGGTTGGTGGCAGTACACTGGCAACAGCACCGTCAAAGAACACTTTGTCAAGTTTGCTGTGTTTTCGGAATTTGTCGGGTATGTTATCAATTCCCATTGGTGGTGTCATGTTCTTAGGAGGTACTCCTGCAAGAAGGCAGCCATCTGCGAGCGCTTTTATGAACTCTCCTACTTCTTCGGGAGTATCGAACCCGGCAACAACTCCGGTTGAGCGGACAACGAAATTTATATCGGTCTTTATGTCCAGGTTTGCCTTTTTCACTGCCTCTATCAATGTGTTCTTGACAAGTTCTGACACGGACTCACGTGTAAGCTCTATTCCATTGAGAGTTCTGCCAAAAATGGTCTCTCCTTCCTTTGGAGGCCTGACATCCCTTGTCATCTTCACCGTCTTGGTAACAAGATATGTCTTACCTTCATCCATATTGGTAGCTGTGAGTATACACTTCGTAGTGGTGTTACCAACTTCCACAGAAGCAACTATGAAAAATGGTTTTGAGCTTGATTTGAGGTCAAGGAGTCGGACACCGGGATTTTCTGCAATTCTTGGTTTGTGGGACATTATTTCTCTTCCGGTCACTGTATGAATCTGTTAAGGCGTTCAACGAGTTGTTCTTTCTGGAGTGCTCCTACTATCTGGGTAGCAGCCTTTCCGTCTTTAAAGACCAAAAGTGTTGGAATGGCTGTTATATTAAAATTCCTTGCGACCATCTGGTTCTCATCAGTGTTCAATTTCCCGAAAACTATCTTTCCCTGATATTCTCTTGCAAGGGCATCAATAATGGGAATAAGTTTTCTGCAAGGTCCACACCATTCTGCCCAGCAGTCAATTACAGTGATGGGGTACTTTGATATGAACTCATTGAAATCTGCATCCGTAACATGTATGGGTGCATCCGGGAACGCTTTAGCCTCAAGGCCCTTTTTGATCTGTTCCAATCGTTGTTGTCTGATCTTCTCTAAATCATCCATAATGCTCGCCTGTATCTTTTCGTGAGGACATAATTTCAATTTTATGATCGTATTGGTACTAAAGTGATCACATTAAATAATGTGTACTCTTGTGTTGGTACAGATTAATGTTACTAAAACATTTAAAGTTTTGGATGGTTTTCCATAAAAT
>JAIORJ010000210.1 GCA_021108185.1 Methanococcoides sp.
GAGCTTTGCCGGATAGGAGAGATCTGAAGGATCAAGAGTGGAAAGCTTCTCGTACATAGAAATGAGGACATTGAGTTCATCTTCCTTTTCAGTGTCAGAACTATAAGTCTCAAGAAGATATTCCATGTCACTAAGTATCGTACGTATCATGGAAAGGAAAGTGACATTATCAGATTCCTTTTGTAACAGGTCCATAAGAACGTAAAGGGTAGAATCATATTTTGAACGGGCATCGGCAAGACGACCAGCATTTATCAAAAGAATTATCATGCCCTCATTGAGTTCGGCGAGCTTTGCCGGATAGGAGAGATCGGAAGGATCAAGAGCGGAAAGCTTCTCATACATAGAGATGAGGACATTGAAAACATATTCTTTTTCACTGTCATCATCGTTCATTTTGATAAGGGCTTCCATATCAGTAACTATAGTACGGACCATAGAAAGGAAAGTGACATTCCCAGGATCCTCATTGATAAGGTCCATCAGAACGTTAAATGTGGACTCATATTTAGAACGAGCAGCACTGAGACGACCGGAGTTCATCAGAACATTACCCATGCGCTGATCGAGTTGTGCGATCTTCACATGATGAGATGTATCGGATGGGTATAGCTGGGAAAGTTTCTCGTACATAGAGATAAGGACATTTATATCAAATTCCTTTTCGCTGTCAGCACAATCAATCGTAAGAAGATGTTCCATATCGGCAAGTAAAGTACGGAACATAGAATGGAAAGTGACATTATCAGAATCCACCTGAATGAGATCCATAAGAACAGTGAGTGCTGAATCATACTTTGCACGGGCAGCATCGAGGCGCCCGGCGTTCATCAAAAGGTTGCCTACCCGCTCATTGAGTTCGGCGATCTTCACATTATGAGAAGGGTCGGAAGGATCCAGAATGGAAAGGTTCTCATATATAGAGATGAGAACATTGAGTTCAGATACTTTTTCACTTTCATCAGTGCTCATTTCAAAAAGAGATTCCATATCGTTCACTATTGTACGGAATATAGAAAGGAAATTGACATTATCAGGTTCTTCCTTGATCAATTTCGTCAGAACATTAAGTGTGGAACCATACCTTGAACGAGCATCATCAAGACGACCAGCATTCATCAAAAAACGACCCATGCGCTCATTGAGTACAGCGATCTTTACATGATGAGAGAAATCGGAAGGATCGATATTGGAAAGCATCTCGTATATAGATATCAGGGCATTGAGGTTAGATTCCTGTTTGCTGGCATCCATGTCAGTTTCAAGAAGAGATTCCATATCATTAAGGATCGTAAGGACCATTGGAAGGAAAGTGACGTTAGTAGGATCCTCATGCATCATATCCATAAGAACATAAAGAGTGGAGTCTGACTTTGAACGAGCTTCAGCAAGACGACCAGCGTTTATCAAATGACGTATCATGCAGTTATCGAGATCGGAGATCTTTGTAACATAAGATACGTCAGAAGGATAAATATCGGAAAGATTCTCGTACATATAGATGAGGGTATTGAGATTAGACTTATGTTCGTTGACATCAAGATTAGTGTCAAGAAGAGATTCCATATCATCCAGCATCTCACGGATCATGGAAAGTAAATTGACATTCTTAGGATCATCCTGTATCAGATCCATGAGGTCGTCAAGAGTGAGAGCAGCCTTTGCACGAACATCATCAAAGCGACCAGCACCTATCAGAAGGTGCACCATGCGGTCATTGAGTTCGGAGATCTTTGTAGCATATGAGAGATCAGAAGTATCAAGAATGGAAAGCTTCTCGTACATAGAGATGAGGAAATTGAGATCGACTTCTATTTCGTCGACATCATTATCATTTTCAAGAAGATCTTCCATATCAGTAAGTATCGTACGGACCATTGGAAGGAAATTTGCGTTATCAGGCTCATCCATTATAAGGTCCATAAGAACAGTAAGTGTGAACTCATACCTTGAACGGGCATCGGCAAGCATTCCCCTACCCGCATTGTCGCGGGCAAGCTCTACCAGTCCGAGAATGGAATCAGTGATCTCTTCAAGGAATCGTGGTTCATCCTTTGCGAGACTTTGAAGCATATCCAACAGTTCATGAAGCTTCTTGCTGGAAGCATCGTATTCCTGCATATCAAGAAGGACATGGACCTGTTTCTCCAGTATATCGATGATGTGGTCACGGAATGAATGGTCAGATGTATCGTTCTTTAGCAGTCCGGAATACCCACCATAAGCACTTTCAAAATTCGCCCTTGCATCTTCCAGAAGTCCCATATCATAGAGGAGATTGGCAAGATTGGTCTGAATGGTCAGAGCTTTAACACCATTGGAATTGTTAAGAGGATCGAGTACAATGAGCTTAGTTGATAATTTAAGTGCTCTTTCGAACCTTTCTTTTGCATCCTTTTGCTGACCTATTTCAGCAAGGATGGTAGCAGCATCATTGAGCGCAGAAGAAGCAGATGAACAATTAACAACATTATTCGGCTCTTTTGAAAGCAGTTTATCATATGCTTTCACTGTTTCTTCAAAGAAGGGTCCGGCATGCTCTATGTCACCTTTATTGACAAGAAGAGTGGCGACCTTGTTCATAACCAGGGCTTTGTGCTCCACAAAGGAAGGATCCGATTTTGCAAGATCATCCAGTAGCTCAGATGCCTCTATGTACCTCTCAAGAGCTGCATCCAATTCCCCCCCGGATTCCATTATTTCTGCAACAGATTGAAGGGTGTTTATTAGCAGATCAATAGAGTCTGCATCCTTTGCTTGCTTTTCAGCTACAAGCAGTACCTCAAGAGCGTCTTTCTGCTGTCCGGCATCTAAAAGGGACATCCCTTTTTTGAAATTACGAAGTGCCATATCTTTTGATCTTTGTGACATGATCTATAAACCTGTGATTAGTACCTGATTTTCACGCTATCAGACTACATTTAAAGCAAGCTATCGTTATTAGTCTTTGCCTAAAAGGGACTTTTATTTATATAGCCCAGCCCATTGTTAAAGGGATCGAGCATGGAATTGAAGAATATATTGCGACAGGTGAAAGAAGGTAGTACAGACCTTGTGAACGCAGAAAGCCAGATACGTTCCATGGGATATGTCCCAGTCTCCGATATCGCAAAACTGGACACGTTCCGCAAATACCGTACAGGGTACATGGAAGCTATCCTTGCAGAAGGGAAGGAACCAGAAGACATAGTAGAGATAGTGAAAGCACACAACAAAGCTGCCGGAAGAACACTTGTTACACGCATTAATGAAGAACAGGCATCTGCAATTAGGAAGGCATTCAAACCGGATAATATTGAATGGGACATGCATTCAAGAACAGCGGTAGTGCATGACGGCACCCCTGTACCAAGGACAGGAGGCACTGTGGCCATCATTACAGCAGGTACTGCTGATATCGATGTTGCAGAGGAAGCACGTATGACTGCCTCAGAGATGGGGTGTAGTACAATTCAGATATACGATGTGGGCGTGGCAGGGTTCCAAAGGCTGATATCTGAAATGAGTGTCTTTGAAGAGAACAGACCTGACGCGATAGTTGTGGCAGCCGGAAGAGAGGGAACGCTACCAACGGTAGTATCCAGCCTTATAGACGTACCTGTGATAGGGCTGCCCGTATCGATCGGATACGGTGCCGGTGCCAAAGGAGAAGCTGCACTCCTTTCGATGTTGCAGTCATGCTCCATATTATCAGTGGTCAACATCGATGCTGGATTCGTTGCAGGTGCTTTTGCCGCAAGGATAGCAAATAGTGTTGCAGAAGCGAGAAAGAAAGAGTTCTGAGGCAGGATACCATGAGAACACTTGTATTTGAACCATTTTCAGGTGCCTCCGGAGATATGATACTTGCAGGACTTATCGACCTTGGGGCAGACAGGAAAGAGATAACAGAAGTTATCGAAGCCTCCGTGAATGTTTCCGTAGCTGTTGAAGATGTCACTAAATGCGGCATACGTTCCACAGATGTTCATATCCATACAAAGGACAGTGCAAGGATACGGTCATTCGAGGAACTTATAGACATAATAAAGGATGCGAAACTTCCCGAAGAAGTGGAAAAAAGTGCCATTGCAGTCTTCAGGATCATTGGAGAGGCAGAGGCAAAGGTTCACGGAATACCTCTTGAACAACTACATTTCCACGAGGTCGGTCAGGATGATGCACTTGCAGATGTCATAGGTTCTTGCTATGCTATTCACAAGATGAAGGTAGAGAATATATTGTGCACCCCTATCAATGTCGGAGGAGGAAGTGTTAGAAGTGCACATGGTACATTGCCTGTGCCAGCTCCTGCGACCACCGAGATACTCAGCGGAAGTGGTCTGGAGATACATAGCATAGGCGATAGGGAACTGCTCACCCCAACGGGAGCTGCTTTACTTACTTATTTTGCAAACCCCAGCGACCAACTCCCCCCTGGAAAGATAATGACCACCGGATATGGTGCAGGGGATGCGGAGACTGCAATGCCCAACGTTCTTCGCATAATGCTCATGGAGACTACAGGCATCCTTTCACGTGACCACATGGAAGTCCTTGAGACGAATGTGGATGATGTTACCGGAGAAGTGCTTGGAAATCTTTTTGAGGCACTCATGGAAACCGGTGCCAAAGATGTCGCCATAACACCTGCCACCATGAAAAAAGGACGCACTGGCCACATCATACATGTCATCGCACATCCTGAGGACAGCGAAAGGATTGCAAGGGAGTTGATAAGACAGACCGGGACCCTTGGAGTTCGTATCCTCCCAACAAAGCATCGTTTTATTGCAGAACGCAAGATGGAGAATGTGAATATAACGATAGGGAAGCAGACCTTTCAGGTAGCTGTCAAGATAGCACATGACACTTCTGATGAAGTTCTCCATATTTCAGCCGAATTCGAGGATTGTAGGAGAATAAGTCAGGAATGCGGGCTTCCATTGAAGGAAGTTATAAGGCGCGCTGAAGAGAAGGCCTGGAACGATATTCTGAAGAAATAAATTTCGGGATCTTTTGAGAAAGGATGTATAATTGAGCAATTGTAAAAAATGAAGCTACACAGTTGCATTTATTAAGAAAAGGCATTTCAAAACAAACCTGCTTGTTATTAAAGAAAAGGCAATTAGTAGCGTGAAATACATATCATCTTTTTCAATATTAGTACTCAGAAAAGAATACTGACATCAAAATTGATCTTTTTCTACTTTTTTTAGCTAATTTTAGATAATAACGTCATTAGATATTGTTTTTGAGAGATATAATGAAAGGTATCCAATCTTCAGAAAATAAGTATTATTTGAAACTCCCACTGACAAAAAGGACAAATAGCATCAGCAGATGTTGATTTTTTTAGAATAATAAAGTTATTAAAGCACATATTGTAAATTGTAGAAAACTATATATAGGTAAATTTTTGCACAAGCAAATTTGTTTATAAAAAAATTACAAACACACATCAAATTTAGCATAGTCACAGGAATGAGATATAAATAAAATCGTAAAATATAAATAGTAGAAGATTAGTCTTTGATTGCCGATTGAATAACAGGCGATCGGCAAAAAGGAGTCTAAAAACGATTTATTTAAAAAGGAGAAACAGCTATGTCTGAAAAAATAGAAGTGCGAGTAGTCAATACTTCACCAATGGCACATGTATTGCATGGATTCAAATTGAGCGATGTAAAACCTGAAAACAAAATGCATGCGATCCCAGATATTCATGCATCCATTGCAGAATGATAGTTGTTCTTTTGTCAGACCTCGATATTCATTACAAATATCGTGCCAACTATCTTTCCTTTAATAATTGGCCATTTGGCCAGAACTAAAATTAAAAGGTTGTTCGTGAGGGATCATTTCCTCACGACATCTTTTGCTTGTTTTAAATGTCCGGTACACTCATCCATTTTCGTGGCTGCTGTACGGATATGACCTGCAACTTCCTTAAACCCTGCAGCTTCCAGCTTGGAGATCCAATCGTTAAAGCTCTTGCTATGACTTTCACTATGTTCGATCCAGTGTTCAAGAAGATGTTCCAGTTTACCTTCATCAAGTTCTTCTGCCATTATACTACCTCCACTTTCAAATTACACAGTTCTTGGGTCGGTTATCTCACCTGTGATCGCTGATGCCGCTGATGTTGCAGGAGATGCAAGATAGATGAAACCACCTTTGCCCATCCTGCCCTTGAAATTACGGTTCGCTGTCGAGATACAGACCTCACCTTCACCTATAACACCCATGTGACCACCAAGACATGGACCACATCCCGGAGAACCCAGTGTGACACCAGCATCGAGAAGTGTTTCTGCTGTACCATTGCGGACAGCCTCAAGCATTATTGAGCGAGATGCAGGAATGACGATGGTCCTTACAGCAACATGCTCGCCTTTGAGGATCTCGGCAGCTACTTCGAGGTCTTCCAGTCGTCCATTGGTGCAGGTTCCGATGAACACCTGGTCCACCTTTTTACCCTCGATTTCCGAGACATCACACACATTATCCACCTGATGCGGAAGTGCCACCTGCGGTTCGAGGTTTGCACAGTCAAGATCATATTCAGCACAGTATTCAGCATCCTCATCTGCATAGACTGGCTCATACCCTTCCACAGCCCTGCCTTCAAGAAAATCGAAGGTCTTTTGGTCAGGTGGAACGATACCTGCTTTAGCACCCATCTCAATAGCCATATTTGATAAGGTCATCCTGCCGGATATCGACATGTCGGTTATTGTATCACCATAGAATTCAGCAGCCTTGTAAGTAGCACCGGATGCGCCAACCGTACCGATTACTTTGAGTGTTACGTCCTTGGCAAGAACGTTCTTCTTCAGTTTACCGGAGGCAGTCACTTTAATGGTCTCAGGCACCCTGAACCAGAGTTCACCGGATGCGAATATCTCGGACATGTCAGTTGCACCGACACCCGTACCAAAAGCACCGAAAGCACCATAGGTACATGAATGGGAATCAGCCCCGACGACTAGCTTTCCAGGCATTGCAAAACCGTTCTCAGGAAGGACCTGATGACAGATACCCTCACCCACATCAAAGAAGTTCGGTATACCCTGCTCCCCGATCCACTCCCTTATATCATGATGTAAAGCCGCAGTCGTTTCCGTGTTTGCAGGCGTTAGATGGTCAAAAGGAATAACAATGCGCTTTGGGTCCCAAACATTTTCAAGGCCCATGTTCTTGAACGAACGTACCGCAAGCACACTTGTGCCATCGTGAGCCATTGCATAGTCAACTTTTGCCATGACGAACTCATTGGCCTTTACATCCTTTCCACTTGCTTTGCTGAAGATTTTTTCACTGATGGTACTCAAAAGATTAACTCCTTGTGTCGCTTGCTTAGTGTATAATACAATGAACAGGTAAATATTTGTATCCGTCCCTGATCAAAATAGATTTGCAACTAAGACTGTTGCAACAATAAAAAAGATTAGACTAATGACCTGAAAGAAAGAAAAGGAGATCAAGAAATGCTTTTGAGCTTTTCGATATTCTCCAATAGCATTTTGTTTTCAGACAATACTTTTTTCTCAATTGTCTCGATGATCTCATTCATTGGAACAATGAGCGAATATACTTTTATTGGCCTACCTTTGCCCTGTTTCTTCTTTAGTTCTTCGACATCTACCCAATTGTTCTCTTCAAGGAAGTTCATAGCGATGCTGACTTCCGGCTGCCTCAGACGGGACATCCTCTCAACCTCACGAGAAGTGATCTGATCGGTACTGAGTAAACAAGCAAGCGCTTTTGCAACCGGTTTTGATACATTAAGCTTCTGAAGAAGTATTACCATTTCGTGCTCTTTGTCATCCATATACGGATCTCCATCATTCATGCCTACCATTATATCACCAATTTTATAAAGAGCATATTATCTTTGTAGTTTATAAGATTTATGGTATTATTTTTATAATAGTTGGAATATTACACCTGCATATACTTTGCCCAATGCACAAATAAAATTAGATATCATTAAAAAAACGCACACATGCACCTATAAAACATTCATACGACAGGGATAAAAGTTGTGATATTCGCTGCTTGAAATCACAGCATTATTCTCAGAATATTGTATTAGTAGTGTACCAGAAGAGATAAGAAAGATAGAAAGCAAAAGCTTTTGATTGAAAACTAGTAAGAAAAACGAATAAGAGAACAAGAATGGTGGGCCCGATGAGATCCGTGACCCAGATAACGCTTCTGGAGCGCGAGTCGAGGTAATTCGCTCCGCTCAATACCTCAATAATAGAACAACAAAAAAACAATTGAACTCAAAAATCACAAAAACAAAGCTCTTAATCGCAAAATTCAAAAGAATAGAAGTGTAGTGGGCCCGATGAGATTCGAACTCATGGCCTCACGGTTATCAGCCGTGCGCTCTACCTAGCTAAGCTACGGGCCCAATGCGTCTCTTGCACGATGTTGTTCATCGTACGAGCTACACAATACTCATTCTACTACATTAATATTTCCCTTTGAGCTCGCCTCTCCTCGAAAAAATACATGGAGATGCAGAATAGAGTTACAATTGAAAGCGATAAGTTTATAATACATCATTGTAACTATGTCACTAATTATCCAATTGTGGGCCGGTAGATCAGGGGAAGATCGCTACCTTGGCATGGTAGAGGCCTCGGGTTCAATTCCCGACCGGTCCAC
>JAIORJ010000023.1 GCA_021108185.1 Methanococcoides sp.
AATTTGTTAATGGGGATCAAGGAGAAAAAAGGATAAGAAAAAGGATAAGAAAAAGGATAAGAAAAAGGATAAGAAAAAGGATAAGAAAAAGTTCTGTACAATGGCAGTAAAAGAAGCTCAACAGGCTTTATTCTTTATTTTTCTTTTCAGTTACTTTTTTTGTATCAGTTTCACTTTCTGAATCCTTGCACCATTCATCTATCACAAGGTCATCAGCACTCTTGCTGTCGGAATTTTGAGTGGATATTTCACACCAGCTTTCGATCTCATCATCCAATGCAGGTAATTCGATATCTTCTTCCTTTTTGTCTTTTTTGTGTTCCATTAATAGCCCCCATTTACTATACCCAAGGGAGGTTGAAATATTTTTCTGGCTTTTAGGGCTTTGATCACAAAGTAAGGGGGTTATAGTCAAACCTGGTTATTGATTACAAATCATCTTCCTCGAAGATAAATAATTCATCTATTGTTGTTTCCAGTACCTGTGATACCTTGTATGCCAATTTCAAGGAAGGGTTATATTTACCCTTCTCCAGAAAACTGATTGTCTCCCTTCTGACTCCTACTTTTTTTGCAAGTTCCTCCTGGGTAAGATTATATCTGGCTCTGAATTCCTTGATTTTTGTCTTCATTCAACGTCTCCCTGCCTCTTGAAGTAGAACTGGAAAAGGTTCACAGATATGATCATGGTAAAGAATATTATTACAAGTACCTCATTAACACTCATTTGCAACCATCCAAAGTAATCAACCCAGAAGAGTCCTATCGTTACTACAAAGGTTACTATCCATGAATATGCAAGACCAGTGCGCCCAATTTTTCGAGTCCATTCATCCTGGGTGTGACCTCCCTTGTACTTAATGAACTTATAGTACGAGACCAGTATCACAATAATACCTGCATTAATTAGGGATATTGTAATAATACTGTCAATGCTTGTGAATACTTCAAGAATTATTCCTAAGAGAAGAATTAACGTTCCGATGCTGATTCTATTTCTGAAAATGGTTTCTTTTTCCATATTATTCACCTTATGTTATTTGTATATCACTTAATGTTGCTTATTTTTAACTTAATGTTATTTATTCCTAACATTACGTATTGTATATCTAACTATTATATCTACATTTTGCCTGAAACAAATTTAATAAAAGAATTTGTAAACAGAAATAACTAATTTTTAATGCAACTTTCAGACTAAAACTTCAAAATTCAATTCAATGCTACAAATCTAAAATGCAAATGATAAGGCAAAAGGACCATCATCTTGGAGGGAGAATCTCGTAAGTTTATAGACCTCCTCATGAATTTCTTGATCACTTCGGATATCGAAACAATGTCGAGAGTCTATTTTTCATGATTAAATCCAAATTTAAAGGCAGAATAAAAAGTAAAACTTATGAGGGAATGGTTAACGATGCACTCTGTAAGGTATTATGCCATAATCTTGTAGTGCTTATTCATGAACTCAATGATGCAAACATCAACATTGGATCTCTATTCGAGAATGATCAAATGGATTTCATGTCCCCATTTGTATGCTTATCTGCATCAGAGGTGTTTCATCAAAACTGAAGTGTTATGGGGATTATCATTTCTAACACCTGTAAAATGGGATTACAATCCCTGAGCAGGACATTTTTTTGGACATTCATTTTGCACTCTTTTGCAAGTTTAGATATGAACTATCATCCTAACTGGTTAGGGGGGATGTTGCTATTGTTTTATTATTTTTGACCATAAAGTATCCCTTTTGAACACAAAGTAAGGAGGTTTATGGTCAAAGCCGTTTTTCACTGTCATAGTTAGCAAGATGCTAAATGCGCCCATCTCAAACAAACAGTAAACATTTAAGTCAAAAGACTAATCTTTTGATCGGGGTATAATCTTAAATCTCGATATTGCAAAGATACTGGTTCTATTAGGCTTATTGTGGCTTCTGTTTAAAATTTATGTGATGCTTAAAGAAATATATCTTTTTCAATTGTGAAAAGGTATCTGGAACGCAAGTATCTCATTTCCACAATAAGCTTTATCAGTTCAGTAGCCATTAAATCACAGTACGATTACGATATATGTCATTCATAATTTCTTAAGAGGTATACTATATGGAAAATGACCCGTTCAAGCAGATCCAGAGGCAGATAGATGAGCTTAAGCGCCAGCTGGATGAGAAGGATAATAGGATAGTGGATCTGGATGAACAGATCGTTGAACTGACCACTTATATCAATATGCTTCATGAGAGGTTTTCAGGGCACTCTGATGAGATGAACCAACTTTTCGATGCAAATCCTTCACAAAAAAGGGGCATTTACGCCCGCGATTCAATTGTCTATTCTGCTGATACTGAAGAGCTTAAATAACCGTATCTGCTTTTCCCTTCTTTTTTTGTAGTACCTGTTCTCAAAAAGGTAGTGTTTTAAGTCAGCCGGTCAATAATTGAGCAGTGAGATAAATGAATCTGCCGGACCACAAGACCAAGATCGTATGTACTATAGGACCTGCTTCTTCTTCGGAAGAAATGCTGCGTGAGCTTATCTTTGCAGGAATGAACGTGGCGAGGATCAACTTCTCGCATGGCAGTTTCGAGGACCATAGTAAAGTTATCCGGCTGATAAAAAAGCTGTGTGATGAGCTCAACGTTGTTGTTTCGGTGATGGCAGACCTTCCGGGACCGAAGATACGTGTGGGCGAGATCAAAGATTCCCCTATAAATTTACAGAAGGGGGATAAGGTGAAACTGACCACTGACAGGATCGTAGGGTCAAAGGACCTTATTCCGGTGGACTTTGATAAGCTTCCTTACTGTATCGCCAAAAAGTCTGATGTTTATTTCAATGATGGTTTCATTCAGATGAGGTGCAGTGGCATTTGTAGCAATGAGGCTGAATGTGAGGTGATCGTAGGTGGTCAGCTCTCATCCCACAAGGGCGTGAATCTTCCCGGGATCGACCTTTTGCTTGATCCTGTCACTGAAAAGGATCTTGAGATCCTGGATTTTGCATTGGAAGAGGGAGTGAACTGCTTCAGTGTCTCGTTCATCGAGCAGGGTTCCGACATACAGAAGATAAGAGATCATGCTGCTAAAAAAGGAAGGTCAGTATTCCTTGTGGCGAAGATAGAAAGAGGTCCCTCGGTCGAAAATATCGATGACATCATGGACGCTACCGATGCTTTGATGATAGCACGTGGTGATCTCGGTGTGGAAATTCCAATAGAGGAAGTTCCCATCGTACAGAAAGAACTGATACATAAGGCCAATCTACGTGGAATTCCGGTGATAACCGCTACTCATATGCTCGAATCCATGACCGACAACGTGCGACCAACACGTGCCGAAGCTACGGATGTTGCAAATGCTATTCTTGATGGCACCGATGCTATCATGCTTTCTGGAGAAACCGCAGTTGGTAAGTATCCGTTGGAGGCCGTTCATACGATGGTCAGGATTGCAAAAAAGACTGAAGCATGGCGTGATAGTACAGGTAGTGGAATGGGCAACATCAGGGATGCCATCGGTGAGACTGAGATGGGTATAAGTGATGTCATTTCATTGCAGGTATATGATGCAATTCGTAAATTATCCATCGAATTCGTAGTTACACCCACTTACTCCGGGGCCACTCCAAGGCGTATCTCACGCTTTAAGCCGGAGAACTGGATAATCGCCATGAGCCATCTTGACCTTACATGTGAACAATTGGCATATTCCTACGGTGTCTATCCGCTTTCTGTATCCGATGGCAGTGACGATCTTGAAAAGAAAGTGCTTGGTGCCCTCCTGTCCAGAGGGATAGGCAAGTCAGGTGACACGATCGTTCTGACACAAGGCTATTCTGGCGGCACCAACCTGTTGAAGATAATCGAGATCGAGCATTTGCTCGAATGATTATTCGATCATTTAATTATTTGTTCTGCATGGGGGAGATGTGTTCTTAAAGAACGCTCTCCAAAAGCAGTTCAGTAATATCCTTTATCCTGAACTCTTTTCCTTCTTGTCGGCATACATCCTCAAGGTGATGATAACAGAACGGACAGTAAGAGACAACACCGTCAGGATAATCCTTTGTTTTTTCTATCGTTATCATGCCGACCTTTGATGAGATCTCCGGGAAGTTCGGCTTCACACCTGCAGGTCCTCCGCAGCATCCGTGTTTACCCCCAAACATCTCCTTGACCTCGACTTGCATGGACCTTAGTATCTCTCTTGGAATGTCTGACATCTCCAGAATGGCACAGGCATCTCGTATAGCTACTTTTCTGTCCAATGCCTTGGGAACGAGCTTGCCTTCCTGTATCAGGTCTCTGAACAATTCAAGAGAATAGACCACTTCGAATTTAGGTTCCCTGAAAAGCCTGGCATATTCTTCCTTCAGGACAATATAGCAGCCAGGACAGGAAGCTATTATCTTTTTAATCCCGAGGGATTCAAGATATTCGACATACTCTTTGGCGTATTCCTTTGCTTCTTCCATATGACCGTTGTCAATGAGGAAAAGACCGCAGCATTTCTCTTCGGGTATGGCTCTTGGGGTGATACCTGCCTTGTTGAGCAGTTTGATCGTGGAGCGGGCGATATCCTGGTGTGCAAATGCTATCCAACAGCCGGTCATGTAAGCGACATCGGATGTTTCGGAAAGCTCGATCTCATCGTTTATCCAGGAGTTCCTCAGTGTGGCATCCTTTCTTCCGGGGCTTCCGGCTTCGATGATGTTCTTGCATATCTGTGATGTTCTTGCAGGTTCCTTTCCCTGTTCTGCCAGTATCTTCCTTTCTCTCTGAATGATATCGGTGATCGGAATGTTCATGGGGCATATATCGTCACAGGCACCACATCTGGTGGAAAGATAAACATCATCTATCTCGTCCTGTTCAAGTTCATCACCCTCGATAAGTTTCTGTAAAAGCATTATCTTCGATCGGGGTGTATATTTGTTGTCCGTGACCTTTGCGATATGACAGACATCATAACATTTACCACAGTCTATACAATAACTAACAGCAAGCAGGTCTTCATCCATATTATTGCTCCGATGCTATCATATATGTCCTGATACATCAAATCTCGTATGGAATCCCTGTTTCTGTTCGTTCTCACGATCATCTTCATCAGTGTCCTTACCATTAGGTATCATGTCACTCCGTTCTTGACCCTGATAGCAGCAGCTTTCCTTTTTGGGACCTTCAGCGGAATGGACTGGCTCATACAGTATGTGACAGGTGGAGCAGGACGTATCTTTTCTCTGCTGGGTATCCCCATCTATTGTGGTGCGGTCATTGCACAGATATTAAGGCATGGGCATTTCATAGAAAAGATAGTTGAAGATGTTAAACGCACCATCAAGGCTCCTGACATGGCAGCCGGAGTTGTAGGTTATCTTCTTTCCATTCCTTTAATGTGCTGTCTTACCACCTATGTCGTGATGCTCCCTCTCATCGAGCAGATGGAAAAGGAACAGTCCTCAGGCGGGAGATTGTTCTACATGGCAGCATTTGGAAGCGTGCTTTCCTTTGTGCTTATACTGCCGTTACCGGTCGTTTATAGTATGACCACGGCATTCGGAGTTTCCAATTCGGATACTTTCAGTATCAATTTCATCACTGTCCCCCTTTCCCTGTTCCTTCTGGGTACAGGGTATGTGGTCGCAAAAAGACTTTCAGGAGGTTCTCAACATCCTCTTCCAGAGCTTTCGGGCCTGGTCGAACCTGCTCTGCTCGCATTGCCACGCTGGAAGGTCTGGCTACCCATAGCATTACCAATAATATTGATATCCATTGGTTATCTGTTCTCCCCGCTTTCAATTATCAGTGATGTCAATATCGCCCTTGTGATATCCGTGTTCGTTTCCCTGATGCTTGTTGACGAAAAGACTCGCAAGATCGCACTTGAGAAGGGAACGAAGAATGCAGGTATCATTCTCTTTGATCTGTGTGGTGCAGGTGCACTTGGTTTTGTGATAGCTGCCAGCAGTTTTCCGGATGATGTTTTTGCTCTTATCAATGGTGTGTTCCCTGTTGTTGTCGTTCCATTCGTTCTGGCGGTCCTGATACAGACTGCACAGGGTTCGCGTATAGTGACAGCGGTCATAACATCTAGTATCGTTGCCAGAACTGATATTGTCACATCCGTTCCGACAGTTCCGCTTATCCTCATGATAAGTGCCGGTACTCTGATAGTCTCCTATGTAAGTGACCCTTATTTCTGGTTGATACAGCGTTCCACAGGTGACAGCATACCAACCGTTGTACGCAGGTTCACTCTGCCACTTGCAGGTGCAGGTTTCCTTATATTTTGCTGTGCCATGGTTTTCATGTTCGCATGAGTTTTAGGATAACTATAAATCTCTATGAATTCCAACAACGACACATGCTTTCTGAAAGAATAGTGGTCACTAAAGGTGATATTGTAAAACTGAACGTCGATGCCATTGTTAACGCTGCCAATAAGTCCCTTCTCGGTGGCGGAGGTGTCGATGGTGCTATCCATAAGGCGGCAGGTCCCCAACTTCTTGAGGAATGCAGATTTCTTGATGGATGCCTGACAGGTGAGGCTAAAATAACCTCCGGCTATCGCCTTCCTGCAAAATATGTCATCCACACGGTCGGTCCGATATGGAAAGAAGGCTTTTCGGGTGAGGATGGTATGTTGTCCAAATGTTACCGTAACTCTCTGAAGGTTGCTGTAAAGAACGGTATCAGAACGATCGCCTTTCCCTCGATAAGTACGGGTGCCTATGGTTTTCCTGTGGAGAAGGCGGCGAAGATAGTCATGCGTGAGATAGCTGGTTTTCTTGAGAAGAATAAGACCATTGAGAAGGTATTGGTGGTCTGTTTTAATGAGGAGGCTTTCAAGAGCTATTCGAATGCTCTTGAGGAAGTTTTGGGAAGTGAGTGAGGTGTGTTCCTAAATTACCATGGACCGAATGTTCTGATAAAAGTCATTGAGGGGGAATAATACAGCCTCCTCAATTAGTTGTTGTATGCATCATATATTTGCCATAACCAGATTATGGGGGCAAGCACAAAGCCTATAATGAGAAATGTTAACAGCCCACTGATAATAAGTGCTACCCATATACCTATGGCCTTGAATATTTCTCCCTTTATGATCTGACCTAATCCTGGTACAAAAAATGATAGTAATGCCGGAACTCCGTGTTTTCCATTTTCGCTTATATTAATCACCTTTATTATATTTAAAAATATATGCGACAATATTAGTCATTGTTATAAAACTCTGTTGTTTGTTATGATGGTTTTTTATTACCATTTCTTAGTTGTAAGATAGTGATTATCCCTTAGCTGCTATTAAGTTTTACTAGCTCTTATTAAAATAAAAGATATAATAGAGTGATAGCTATAGCAAATGAAATGGGATCTTACAATGGGTCTAAAGTGGTGTTGATCTTTATATTCATGATCTATTAACTGTAATTTGCGAAGATCCCATTATGTCAATACTTGTTGCAGTGCCCAAATTAATGTCCTCCTCCTGTTCGAGGGCCTGAATGATTTTCTGGACCAACATATGTTTTATTTTCCTTCGCTGGCGAGGGTCCACCACATATCTGACACGCATATCTATCCAGTTATCCCGGGTTGTCATGTATAGTTTAGTTTCCACGTCATAGGAGGTGATGAAGTATTTTTCACTCATGTTCAAGAGTTCTTTTTTTGCAGAATCTTCAAAATCATATATTGCATCCTTTGCAACCTTTAATGCAATTTCTTCTGCTTTTTTCCAGTTGCTTCCGTATACCAACATGATCTGAACTTCGTCCCATATAAAGGAGAAGTCCTTAGTGTAGTTCTTAACCGTACCACTTAGGATGAAACTGTTCGGTATTTACAAGTGAGAAAAGGATGTAAATGTTTAGTCAAGGACCGAAGTAATGAAACTCAGAGTGAGGTAGGCTGTGAGCAACATCACGATCCCTATGAGTATATAGGTAAGGATGTTCCTGTATACGACGCTCTTTTCAGACCCTGCTTTAATCCCGAAACCTCCAGCGCAGGCACCAGTTCCACACCCTTTGGTACTACAGCTTTCTTTAGTATTTTGTTCACTGGTTACCATAGGGAGTGTTTTGATCTCTTTGGACATTATTAATATTCTCATCCCGTTGAATATAAATGTTTGTGTTTCGTAATTATTTGAATATATCCAGACTTAGATGGCTTTTTTGGAAGTCCTATTGCTTGATTCTCACTCAATATAACAGGTAATTATTAGGCTTAAAGAACTTTAAGGGTGTAGCTTATAGTTTCAATATCTCGATTAACGAAGATGCTTTTAGGCACCATCTGCTATAAAAGAAAGAAATAGAGCAGAGGATGATGTGCAGATGAATGAGGATCTAAATTTAACTTGGAATTCCATGATCCTCATATATTCGGCACATTAACATTATCATCTTCGCTTCAGTTTGTATGCAGCTCCTAAAGCAACTACTGCAAATAATACTTCAAATGCTGGTGTGGTTGCAGCGTCCTCAGTTTCATCAGCAGGCTCGGTTTCATTCTCAACAGATTCAGATTCAGATTCCGGCTCCAGTTCAATTATGATCTCATGCTCTGAAAATTCTGGCATGTGAACTAGCA
>JAIORJ010000141.1 GCA_021108185.1 Methanococcoides sp.
GGGAAGTACTTTTAATTTTACTATTCCTTATACATAAAAAACACGATCTGGCGTTTGTATAGTCCAGGTTAATATCACCTTTTTTATCTTCTTTATTATTTGTGCTAGCTGAATCTATTTTTTACTAGACAATTGCTGATATTTTGTATCTGTATCAAAAGTAGCTCAACAAAACTTAAATAATATTGACTTATATCAAGTTGTGTTGATTTAGTTACTCTAGGTCGAACAGCTAAAACTAATGGAGGTTATTGAATTTCAAACAATGATATCATGGATGAGATTAGAACAGAACTTCTCTCTTCAAAAGGAATTGGTTCAGTTTTGTTCCTTGACGAAACTGACCGAAAGAAGATAATCGAATTTGAAAGAGAGGATGAACTAAATGGATCAATAGTATGCGGTAAAAAGAACAACGTTGGAATACGTCAGGTTCTTGACTGTGATGTGATGATGGGTTTTTTAACCAATAATGAGTTTCAGTGGCCTACAAATCATATCAAAGTGATGCACGGTGACAAGCTCATTGGTGGAGATGTGTGCGATCCTCTGGATCTTCAGGAGTATCATGACGATCATGAATATTGTGTTTTGGGTAATATCGTAATACTTTATGAGGAGTTCTTAAAGGGGAAGTCCTCAAATGATCCGATATATATGGTCATTAATGCACATCCTTTCCCTTCCATTGAAGTGGTTTCCGGGATTTCCGGGGCACTTATTGCTTCACCTTCAAGAGCATCGGATGAATATATGCGATCTCTTTCTCAAGAGGACAAAATGGTGCAGGTTGGTTCTTTCCTTCTGGGGTTCAACCTAAAGCCCTTGGAATATGCCAGCAGTCTAGTAGCCGCTCCTCTAAAAAGCAGTGTCTATTGATCAAAAAGTGAAGGAAATAATCGGAAATTGGGGATGCTTTCTCACCTCCTTTGACATTCTCAATTTTTCGATTTCCTTTGCTGACCATTCAATTGATCGTAAAAATAATATTTTATTAATTCGGTAAAATCGTTACTAAAACTGTGGAAGTTAACAATGGTATTGTTGACATTGAATTTTTCGATGAAGCACATGTGCGGTTCGGTATCATAAAAGATAATCTATATCAGGCTCTGTAGAAAACCTACTTTTTTGTATCAGCATCAAAAATATTTCAATAATGCTTAAGTAACATTGAATTATAACAATATACATTGATTAATTGATCTTGGTCGATCAGTTAACATTAGTGGGGGTTATTAGATTACAAATAAAGATATTTTGGATGGGGTCCGAACAGAACTTCTATCTTCAAAAGGGATCAGTTCAGTTCTGTTCCTTGACGAAACTGACCGAAAGAAGATACTCAAGCTTGAAAAAGAGGATGAACAAAAAGGACTAGTTCTGTGTGGTAAAAAGAGCAACGTTGGAATCCGTCAAGTTCTTGGATGTGATTTGATGCTATGTTTTTTGACCAACAGTGAGTTCCAGTGGCCTAAAAATAATGTTAAATTGATTCACGGTGGCAAGCTCATCGGTAAAGATGTGCTCGATCCTGTGGAACTTCAGGGTTACCTGGACGATCCCAAATATCGTGTCTTAGGTAATATTGTAATACTCAACAAAGAGTTCCTGAATATAAGGTCCTCAAGTGATCCGATAGATATGGTCATCAATTCACATCCTTTCCCTTCCATTGATGCGATCTATGGTATTTCGGGGGCAATTATTGCTTCACCTTCAGTAGCATCGGATAGATACATACGATCACTTTCTCAAGATGGCAATTCGGCCTATATTGGTTCTTTCCTTCTGGGGTTCAACCTGAAACCCTTGGAATATACCAGTAGTCTTGAAGCCGCTTCCATAAAAAGCAGTGTCTATTGATCGTAAAGTGAGGGAAAGAAAAGTAAATTAGGTTTCTCTTCCTTCCTCTTTTGATATGCCAAATATTTTCCTTTACTTTGCTGACCATTCAACTGGTCGTAAAGATAATTTTTATCAATTTAGCTAAGACCGTTATTGTTATTTATTTGACGGGCTATGGTCGTTTATGTCTTTAAAAGTGCCTGAAGTGCTTGAAACCGAGAGAACGTTCATTCGTCCTTTCAAAGAGGATGATCTTGAGGGCTTCTATTCTTTCATGTCCGATGAGAAAGCCACTAAATATCTCCTGTTCAATGCTGATCAAAAGACCTTCGAAGGTACTAAAGAGCTGCTGTATAAGACTATTGCAAATTACGATAATGAAGAACAGATATATGCTCTGGCAGTTGAGCGTAAAGCCGATGGAAATTTCATTGGTTCTATCGGCTTTGGTCCGGATTGGAAAGGTTCAGGATATCAGATGTTCTGGATGATTCTTCCTGAGTACTGGAAAAAGGGATATGGTATTGAAGTTACCAAAAAGCTCCTTGAATATGCTTTTTTTATACTGGGATTAGAATTGATGACTGCTTATTCTCATCCTGGCAATATAGCATCTGAAAAGCTTGCACTAAAACTGGGGATGGTGGACAATGGTATTGTTGACATTGAATTTTTCGATGAACCTCATGTGCAGTTCGTTATCAGAAAAGATGATCTAAATCAATTGCTTTAAATATATCCAATTCAATGGTTTTATATTTTTAGGTATGTTCAACTTCTCATAAGAATATATGCCTGAAAGCTTCTATTATCTCTGCTTTTCCAATATTTTTAAATGTATCAAAATATCCTGTAATGTCAGATTATATGCATTGGCTGACAATTTTGTTTTATATTATTTGCTTAGCTCATAAAGCCTTTTAATCAATGATAGACAAATTATAACTTAAGGAGTTCGAGTGGAACTATAACAAATTCAATAAATTGACCATATAAATATTTCAAATGGAAATGGGGGTATACGATGATCAATATGTTTTCGTCAGGTCCAACTACTGAAATGAACTATAATTTCGTTGATCTTGTTGATACTTGCAAGTTACAGCACCTTATGGAAAGTTTTTATGCTGCAACTAATATTCCCTGTGGGATCCTTGATATGGATGGTGATATCCTCGTTGCTGTTGGATGGCAGGATATTTGTGTAAAATTCCATCGTTTAAATCCTGTTACCGAAAAACGTTGCAGAGAAAGCGATAAACAATTTATTAAGTTCTTTGAGAATAGTTCTGCAAAGGACGAAGGCTATATGGAATATATCTGTGGGAATGGACTGATAGACATTGGTATTCCTATCTACGTTGAGGGTAAACATCTTGCAAATATGTTTCTTGGTCAATTCGCTTATGAAAAACCAAACCCTGATTACTTCATAAAGCAGGCAAATGAAGTTGGTTTTGATGTGGATGAGTATCTAAAAACTCTTGATAAGGTTCCTATTATTAGTAAAGATAAAGTTGCCCATATTATGGATTATTACATCAAGCTTGCTTCTTTTTTTACGGATATTGGTTTGCAGAATCTGAAGCTCGCAAGGGCTGAAGAAGCCCTTTTACTTGATGAAAAACGACTTGAAGCTCTACTAAAACTTAACCAGATGTATGATGCTACCTTTGAAGATATAACCGATTTTGTACGTGAAGAAAGTATTATCCTTACTAATAGTAAGATCGGTTATCTGGCACTTTTAAATGAGGATGAGACCTTGCTTTCCATGCACTCTCGAACGCAGGTTGCTGCAGATAAATGTATTATCAAAGATGATGTTTCGGACTATCCTCTTGAGTCCTTTGGTCTATGGATTGAAGCCGTTAGGCAGGGAAGGCCGATCATTACCAATGACCATGAAGCAGTTGATCCTCTCAAAAAAGGATATCCTGGAGAACACTTAAAGATCCTGCGCCATATGGACATTCCTGTGTTCGACGGTGATAAGATAGTGGCTGTTGCAGGTGTGGGTAATAAGGAAACGGCATATGTTGAAGCAGATGTTCGTCAACTGACATTGTTGATGGATGGTATGTGGAGGATGGTAAAGCGCAGAAAAGCAGAGGATGAAGCTGCAAATCTTTCCAAGAGCAAGTTCCTTGCGAATATGAGTCATGAGTTAAGAACCCCGCTAAATGCTGTTATAGGGTTTTCAGAAATGCTTGCGAGTAAGAATTTTGGCGAGCTTAATGAAAAGCAAGAACGGTATGTAAATAATATTTCTTCAAGCGGTAGTCATCTTCTTGAGATCATAAATGATATTCTGGATCTTTCAAAGGTAGAAGCAGGAAAGATGGAACTTTTTATCGAAGAATTCAATTCTCTGGATGCAATTGATGAAGTCTGCTATTCTTTGATGCCCCTTATCCTTAAAAAGGACCTTAAACTTAACTTTTCTGTTGATGAGGATGTGAGGTGGATATTTGCTGATATTACAAAGTTCAAGCAGATACTTTATAATCTACTCAGCAATGCTGTTAAATTCACTTCAGAAGGCGGTTCTATAACAATTAGTGGTTCAATTATTGGGAATGAGGGTCATTTCAGTGTAGAAGATACTGGCAAAGGTATTGCACCTGATTCTCTTTCTTCTATCTTCTACCCTTTCTCACAAGTTGAGAAATTCGAAACAAAAGTGGAAAAAGGAACAGGACTCGGTCTTGCTATTGTCAAACGTTTTGTTATGCTTCATGAGGGGAGAGTCTGGGTTGAATCTGAGATTGGTAAGGGGAGCAAGTTTTCGTTCAGCTTGCCGATAGACCCCGTTCATATTGGGGAATCTTCCATACCTTATTTGAAGTGATCTTGCCACCATAATCAAATTTACTTGAGTTATAGGTAAATCTAATTTTTAAAAACTGTTATATAGCATCAAAGCAGTCTTTTTATTGTAACCAATACTCCTAAAATAAGAGGTAAAACATATGGCTTGCTGGGAATATGATATTAAAATGATTCGAATGGACGAGATTGACACTACCAAGGAAGATCTAAATTCACTTGGGATTGATGGCTGGGAGTTAATCAAGTTTGATGGTCAACTCGATAGTTCTGGTAAAACTACCGGATATTTCAAGCGCTTGTTGGATGGAGCTAATATCTAAAGCTTTTACCACATATCTCCATCTGTTTTTGCAACTTCTTCGTTGTCCTTGCAAATGCAATATTTGCAAAGGGCAATGTCAACTTCCTTTTGCTTGTTTTTTATAGGACAGTAATATTCTCCGTCCAGTTCCATTATTGTCATTCCTCCCGGTAAGATCATACCTACGGGGTGTAACGGTTTTTTTGTGATGAATATGAGGTATGGTGTTACTACATTCATAAATCTCTGAAAGTAGTCTTCAAGAGGGTCCTCACTGACTTGCTGGTCGTAATTTTTGATGAGTTCTTTGTATGTTTCAACATCTATCTCTTCTATCAGAGGATTCGATCTTAGGCCCTTTATTTCCATAAAAGTCTCATAGTAATAACTAAATAATTCCGTTGAATATGCCTTTTTATATTTCTCTGGTAGGAACTTAACGTAATTGAGCATGAATGAACGTGCTTTCATAATGTCATTGTTAGATATTCTTCTTGCATCCTTTTCCAGGGATGCAAGAAGTTCTTTGGTGTTCATAGACACCTTTTTCGACTTATTCATTGATCGATTTTCTCTGTTCGAGAAGTTTTATCCCTTCACCAGTTTCTTTTCTTCCTGGCTGCCAATGCAAATAATATGGCAACTGCTGGTGCCACAATTCCAAGAGGTGTGCTTTTTTCTTCTTCTGGAAGCTCAGGTTCGAAGCCTTCCGGAAGATATATTGTTGTTTCCGGATGGAATGCATACCATGCAAACCAGAAATCCCTTTCTTTTACAATTTCGTCACCGGTTTCCAGGTCAGTTATTCTGACAATTCCTGCTTCATCTCTTTCAACAAGGATCTCAATGTCATTGACGGTGTCATTTATGGTGCCGGAATTGATAAGATCCTCTTCACGATATGCCTGGTAAGTTCCATTCACTTCGATGCCGAAAATGACAGTTTTAGGGTGGATCGTGTCATCACTGTTCTCCACGGGGAATAGTACAAAACTGTTCTCGTAATAATTGCCATATGGGTCAGTACCATATGGTCTGTCGAACCCTGTTTCCTGTGATAGAACTTCTGAATCCGGATGTATAACTTTCCAGTCCCTCCAGACAACTGTTTCTATGGAAATTGCTTCCAATTCCATTCCTGTGAGCTCTCCGACGATCGCTTGCCCGCCAATTTGTGTCCAGTATGAATTCGTTTTTCTATCATACATCACAAGGTTTGAATTATAGAGCTTTCCTGAGGTGCCAAATTCAACTTCTTCTCCGTTGATCGTCCTTTCATAGGCAATACCTGATCCGCAAAGTGGGCAGTATGTTATGAGTATCGGTTCACCATTTATGTGATCATTGACAATTTCATGCCAGACCATCACTTGAAGGGGGTACACTCTTTTAGTGTCGTTGTAGATGAGTGCCAACACCAGCTCGTTGTCCTGTATCCATCTGTCAGCTTCATCAACAGTTACATACTCCGGGTCATCGATCGAGGGAATCCCATCCATGGGAGGACCTCCGGATGTGATCTTATTTGGGTCTACAATATATTTCACTCCCAGTTCTGTGAGCATTATACCTGTTTCTTCTTCCATCTTAGTAAGTTCAGGCAGCTTTTCGATCGATCCGGCAGTTTCCTCTTCAGCAACCGCTATTAATGGAATGATCAGGAAAAGTATGCATGAATATACTGCTATTTTTCCTAGGGTGTTCATAGTAATTTCTCCTGTACTCTGAATACAAATACAAGGTAATAGACAGATATGACAAGCATAATGATGCCTGCTGAAAGGTTGATCTTTCTCTTATTGGCAACAAGGAATCTGATGATGCTCTTGCTCTTTGCCGTTGATATTGCAGAGAATACTAGTAGTGGGAAGCTTAATCCCAGTCCAAAGGCAATAAAGTTCAGGAAATTTTCTACAAATCCCATGCTCGCAAGTGATTTAGCAAACAGGGCTGCAATAAATGCAGGATTGCATGGAACTACAATGGCCCCGAAAAAGAATCCGTACAAAAAAGCTGTTATGATGGGGCTTCTATCGTTTGAAATGTTAGTTCTTGGCAAAAATTTACCGATGTCAAAATCGAGTATCAATAGTATACTGATAATGAACAGTATGCCAAATGCGATTGGTGAGATTATCCCGATGATCTTTGTAAGGGAGACTTGCAATATTGTGGTGAACAATATTCCCAGAAGTGCCATGAAAAGGATAACTCCGGCACTGATTATTAGTCCGAAGATGATCGGTAGCTTCTCATTTTTCTCTTTCCCTGACATCTGATTGGAAAGGTATGCCAGAAATGCAGGGTATAATGGTAAGACGCAAACTGCCGTAAGTGGCGTCAATAGTCCAAGTGTGAAAGAGAAAAATAGATCGGTGATAAAAGGAAGAATAGTGCTTATTCACATCCCTCCTCTAGCTCTGTTAGAAGTTCATCTGATTGTTTTAGGCCCCTGTCCAGCAGTCGTGTGGATTGATCATTACAAATGAGTATTACTGGAGCGCTTGGTGCATTGACAACTCCCACTCCGAATTCATCTATCAAAGACTCTGTCATTTCAATGGGTGCTACTGCAAAGTACCAGTCAAATCCATTCTTTTCAGCATGATCTCTGACGAGTTCCGTATCTTCGTTAGGGTCTGTATCAAGGGAGATATGGATCACACTAGGTTCTATTCCTGCAAGCTCTTCCATCTCTTTTTGCTGTTGTAAGCAGGTTGGACACCAGACTGCAAAAGTCTCTAACATTACCGTTTGTCCTTCAAAATCGCTTATTTTGAAAGTGTCGCCGGTTATGGTATCTGTTAGTTGTACTTCTTTCCAGTTTATAACTTCATCCGGTTCAGTTCCCTCGTTCGTCTTACTGCCAATGCATCCTGATATCAGGACCAATGTGATGATAAATGCAATAAATAGGCTATAGGAATGTTTAATATCGTACATTTAATACCCCTATTAAAAGTGTGGTCTGCTTTTAAATAAA
>JAIORJ010000009.1 GCA_021108185.1 Methanococcoides sp.
TTCAATCGATATGCTTTAATAATACTATGTCCATGTAGGTGCTGCAATGCCCGGGTAGCCTAGTTGGTTGGGGCGCCAGACTCATAGGGAATATTTAACCGTGCGTCCAAATCTCCTGAGAAATCTGGAGGTCGCGTGTTCGAGTCACGCTCCGGGCACTTTGCATTTCTTATTTTTTTAAGATATGTGCCCATATCTTTACCTTGATGATAAAGCATATATTAACCCTCCACATTAAGTAGTTCCATGAATTTTCAAATTCTGGATGCAGACTATTTTCGCGAGGATAACCAACCGATAATCCGAATCTTTGGGAGATCGGAAGATGGGGAGAGTGTTTGCTGTCTGGTTCCGGGGTTTGAGCCTTATTTTTATTTGAGTGCTTCAGGAGACCTGCAAAAGCTCGGTGAACAGATCATGGGACGTTTCGAGGGTGTAAAGACCTTTGAGATCGTTGAAAGGTTCGAGCCAATAGGTTATCAGGAAACCAAAAAGCACATGCTCAAGATCACTACCTATGACCCTGGCAATGTGCCTGAGATCAGAGATGATGTGGCATCTATGCTTGGTGTCAATGCTATATATGAAACAGACATCCTTTTCAGGAACCGTTTTCTTATTGATAAAGGCTTCAAGGGTATGGGCTGGGTATCAACGGGGATGGAAGGGCCAGTTCAGAATGGAAAGATACTGTGTGAACGCACCATAAGGACCTCTAATATATCCGAGGTCCAGAAAATTGCCAATTCATCGTTGAAATATATGGCATTCGACATTGAATGCCTTCCATACGATGGTGGAATGCCGACACCGGATGTTTCTCCTGTCATCATGGTAAGTTTTGCCTTTGAACCTGCTTACAAAGGCCACAAGACCCTTGTTCTTGTTATGAAAGAAGTGGAAGGTGTCGATGAAGATGTCGAGATGTTACCGGAGGAATCCGACCTTTTGGACCGTTTCTTTGAGATTATCAGGGATTATGACCCTGACGTAATCACAGGTTACAACATAAACGGTTTTGACGTGCCCTATATCACAGACAGGGTAAAGCTCCTGAACGAATCAGGTTCTAACATCAATTCTGCTGTTGGAAGGGACTCAAGGGTACTTAATTATAGGAAAGTCATAAATCGTACGATTGTCTCCATTACCGGAAGGGTCGTAGTTGATTCTCTTCCTCTTATCAGGCAACAGTTCAGCTTGAAGAGATATACATTACGCAATGTCTCGAAAGAGTTGCTTAATATGGAAAAACTTGATGTCGATGCGGCTGACATGGAAGAGCACTGGAACGATTCCGGTGAAAAGATACGAAAATTCATTGACTATTCAAGACGCGACTCAGAACTTGCCCTTGATCTCCTCCTGGACCTTAAACTTCTGGACAAATATATCGCTCTTTCAAGGGTCAGCGGAGTGCTTCTTCAGGATACTGTAAGTGGCGGGCAGACCAATATGGTCGAACATATATTGTTGACCGAATTCGGCAAACAGGGGCGTGTGATGTCCACAAAACCCGATGAAGAAACATCTGCTTTCAGGCGAAAGCAGAATGAGGGGCTTAAAGGGGGTGCAGTTCTCGAACCGGAGAAGGGATTGCATAAGAACGTGATAGTACTTGATTATAAGTCCCTTTATCCAACCATCATGATGGCCCACAACCTTTGCTATACCACTGTGGTTGCCCCTGGGAAGTATCCGGAAGATAAAGTGATAAAGTCACCTTCAAAAGGTGAATTTGTAAAACCTGAGATGTTCAAAGGTATCGTTCCTTCTGTTCTGGAAGCCTTGCTTGACAAAAGGGTCGAGACAAAGAATCTTATGAAACAGGCAAGTGACGAAGGCGAATATCAGGTCCTTGATGCGACACAACTTGCTTTGAAGATCCTTCTTAACAGTTTCTATGGCTATTCAGGATATGCACGTGCCAGGCTCTACAGCTTGCAGATGGCAAATTCGGTGACCAGTATTGGAAGGGGGAACATTGCCAGAACGGAAGATATTGTATGTAATCGCATAGGAAAGGTCATCCTCAGGGGCAATGAAGCTTATCTTTTGGATGAGATCGATGAGCTAAGGGATGATGATAAGGTCGTAAAGCTCTCGGTCGCTTATGGGGATACTGACAGTGTGTTCGTACATTGTAAGAACGAGCAGGATCTGGAGTTCGAGGAAGGTGTTTTCTCACTTGACGATTCAGCACTTGTTGGGAAAAAAGTTGCAAGCATAGTAACTGCATCTTTGCCTGATCCCATGGAGCTGGAATTTGAAGCTGCCGCAAAACGTGTTTTGCTGATTGCTAAGAAAAGATATGCACAATGGATCTTTGAGCCTACGAACGATGGGTGGACTGACTCTATCAAGGTAAAAGGGCTGGAGACTGTACGGCGGGATTGGTGTGAGCTGACCTCCAAGATGCTCAACAGGGTGCTGGAACTCGTACTTAAGGAAGGTGACATTGAAGGCTCTGTGGAGCATGTGAGGGACCTTGTGGACAGGGTAAGGAATCTCGATGCACAGAAAGATGCCGATCTTTTTGAAGACCTGGTGCTTACAAAGAACTTTTCAAAAAGCCCTAAAAGTTATAAGAACAAACAGCCACATTTGACAGTGGTCGAGAACATCCAGAGGCGTACCGGTGTTCGACCTTCCATTGGTGAGCGAATACCATTCGTGATAATTGCCGGAAAAGGCTTGTTCGTAGATCGGGCAGAAGACCCTGACTATGTCCGCGAGAACAATGTTCCCCTGGATGTGGATTACTACATACAGAAACAGATGTTGCCTCCTGTGGAGCGTATCCTTAGTGTTTTCGGCGTTGATATGGCTACCCTTAACCATGATTCAAAGCAAAAAGGTCTCTTTGACTTTGACAGTTCTGTGGAAGAAAATACCCCTGCTTTGAAAAAGGCCATAAGGGCAAAAGAAGTCTCAACGAATGAAGATCAAAAAACGCAAAGCTCACTTTTTGACTTCTAAATTAAAAAATAAATTTAAAAAAAGGATCAGAGCTGCACATAACGTGCAGCATCCCCAAGATCTTCTTCAATTCTGAGTAACTGGTTGTATTTTGCAGTACGCTCACTTCTTGCAGGTGCGCCTGTCTTAATAAGGTCTCCTCCAATAGCTACTGAAATATCAGCTATCATTGGGTCTTCTGTCTCTGCAGAGCGATGGCTTACAACAACGCTGTAACCATTCCTCTGTGCAAGATTTGCAGCATCGAATGATTCAGATATCGTGCCTATCTGGTTGACCTTGAGTAAAAGTGCATTTGCCGCTTCCATCTCAATGCCCTTTGCCAGACGGTTTACATTTGTAACGAACAGGTCATCTCCGACAATTATGGTATCCCATGCCTCGCTCGTAAGAGTTGCAAAGTCCTCAAATGATTCCTCGTGGAATGGGTCCTCAATTGAAAGGATCGGATATGTTTCAATAAGATCAAGGTAGTAGTCCACAAGTTCAGCAGGAGCTATCTTTTTTCCATCGATGAAATATTTCTCGCCATCGAAGAACTCGGATGCAGCGGAATCAAGCCCGATGCTGATCTCTGATTCGGTATATCCGGCTTCCTCAATTGCACTTACGAGTGCGTCCAGTGCATCAGCAGTTGTTGAGATGGGAGGTGCATATCCACCTTCGTATCCTACATTTGTTGCAGAAGCGCCGTATTTGTCCTCAAGGACCTTACCAAGAGCATGGTATGTCTCAGCTCCCATTCTCAATGCATTTGAGAAAGTGTCAGCACCTTTTGGCTGTATCATAAATTCCTGTATGGAAAGGTCATTGCCTGCATGCTTCCCGCCATTGATCACGTTCATTGTTGGAACGGGCAATGCAAAAGCGTTGGTACCACCAAGGTAACGATAAAGGGCAATTCCAAGGGAATCAGCTGCTGCTTTTGCAGTGGCCATGGAAATTCCCAGAATGGCGTTAGCCCCAAAGGTCCTTTTGTTCTCAGTGCCGTCCAGTGCGATCATCAGCTCATCTATCTCACGCTGGTTACGTGCATCCATTCCCAAAAGCTCTTTTGAAAGGGTCTTATTAACGTTGTCTACAGCGTCCAATACTCCTTTCCCGTTGTACCGGTCAGCGTCCTTATCCCTTAGTTCAAGGGCTTCATTAGAACCTGTGGAAGCTCCGGAAGGAACACTCGCTCTTCCAAATCCGCATCCAGTGTAAATATCTACTTCTACTGTAGGGTTTCCTCTGGAGTCAAGTATCTCTCTGGCATGCACTTTTTGAATTGTGTATTTTGCTTCTTCGCTGATAGAGTTCATGTCTTCACCATTTGGTTATTCTATGGTCAAATCGTACATTACAGTATATATTGTTACCGCATTTTGTGAACATTTTGCACTGTTCTTTATATACTATATTTAAGCAGCGTTGGTTATGTACAGCATAAATATATAAACATCTACGTACTATTATTATTCATGGTGAGTGAGATGTCTAACTTTATAGATGAGAAGGGGTATGAGGTATCATCCCTATTACAAAGCATTAACGTTTCGAGAATAGAAGCACTTTCAATTGCCTGCCTCCTTAATGGATGTGAGCTAAGTTCTCAGGATATAGAAACTGTTACAGGCCTGAGGCAACCAGAGGTAAGTGTAGCTATGCGACCTCTGTGTGAACGTGGTTGGGTGGGGGAAAAGAACGAGAAGAGGACTAAATGCAGAGGAAGGCCTGCAAAATATTACTCGCTCAATATGGATTTCACTGAGATCCTGAAAGAATATGAATCTGATATTCTAAAAGAAAATGAGAAAAGGCTGGAAGTTGTAAAGAGCCTACGTAATTTAGTAGATTAAGTTACGTTTATTTTGATTCATTTTCGATTAGTTCTTTCCGAATGATATCGGAGCAAAGCCCTTGGTGGCATCGAATGCACGCATAGCTTCCATGCCATCAATCTCCATTATGAAGACCTCAAGGACCATGAATGCTGCACTTTCTCCGCGTAAGCAGCCGACATTGACATTGTCTCCACGTCCGGCAGCGGTATGGAGGTGTATCTTAGGTCTGCCTTCTTCTGTAAATATATTCCCAACACCTATCACTTCCTGTGGTTCAGTATGGTTGACCCACATGGGTTCAGGGGGAATCGCATTCTCTTTAGGTCCTACGACAAGGTTGACTTTGGCCACAGCGCCAAGCAGAGTGAATACCGCAGCCTCGATGTTCTCTTTCATTGCAATACCTTCGAGTTCCTGAAGCAGGTCTTCTCCAGTATCTATCCTAACAGTAAATACTCTACCAATATTTCCTTTTGAATATTCCATATTCTCACCTGAAAAAACGATTAAAACAAATTACGATCATCTACTATCCTTCCATCAACAATGCGAATGATGCGATCGGTCTTAGCAGCCATGTCCTCATCATGTGTCACAAGTATGAAAGTCTGTCCATAATCCCGGTTTAGCTTTCTGAGAAGCTCATATATCTTATCGCTTGAATTGCTGTCAAGGTTTCCTGTAGGTTCGTCCCCTATCACGATCTTCGGACTATTGGCAAGTGCTCTGGCAACAGCAACTCTCTGGTTCTGTCCTCCTGATAATTGGTTTGGCCTGTGATCGATCCTATCCTCAAGTCCCACCTTTTTGAGGAGTTCTTTAGCTATCTTTCTGGCTTCTGCCTTATTTTTTCCAGATATAAGTAAAGGCATCATAACATTCTCTATAGCTGAAAAATCGGGTAATAAATGATGGTACTGGAAGATAAATCCAAGCATCTTGTTACGTGCACTGGAACGCTCTTTATCCGACATGGTCGTAACATCTTCGCCATCTATCAGGATAGTCCCGCTTGTTGGCGTATCAAGTATGCCTATCATGTGCAGTAATGTACTTTTGCCTGATCCTGAAGGTCCTATTATGGAGAGAAACTCTCCACGTTTGACTTTAAGGCTAAGCCCGTCAAGTGCTTTGACCCCTAATCCATCTGTGTAGGTCTTCGTAAGGTCTCTGATCTCGATTATATTGGATCTATCAGCCATTTTATACCTGCTTTTTGCTTGATCCTTTACCATTTATCTTGCTGGATCATTTATAATGAATGGTATGCAAAAACCATCATCGGTTTTGTTGAAATTATAAAAAAGGGGGTGAATATCCCGCTAAGGATATCATTTAAGGTCAATAGTTGGGTTCAAGCCCATCTATCTGTGAGAATGCTTTATCAATCTCCTTTTGTTCTTCAACTCTTGTTTTCTTCTCGCGTTCCTGATGGATCGCATCTACTGCAACTGAATATAGATTTTCCAGCTCTTCTGCTGCTTCAAGGGTGAGGACGACCAGCACCTGTGGAGTTTCACCTTTCCTGACGATAATACCTTTAAATACATGGCCAACGGATGAAGAAAGTTTTTCCACTTCCGATGATATCTCATCGATGCTCAGATATGATTTATCACCTTTGATGATGACCATGGCCCTGCTTCCTTCTTTGTAAACATCGGTCGAGAACAAAAGGCCGTTTGGTGATAATGCTTTCTGGATGGTGGTCTTGATGTTCATTCCTTTTTCAGCTTCATAGAAACCGATCGTAGCAAGGCCTGCTCCGCCACTCATCACTGTTTTGAAGTCACCGAGGTCGGTAACCATCATCATTTCACTGTCAAGCGCATCAAGTAAGAAAAGTATGCGTCTTGCGATCATGTCATTGATGGTATTATATGCAGATTGTACATTTCCTCCGATCTGCTTAAGGAACTGGTTATCAGCAAGTATGATCCCATCGACACCACTATCACGTATCTCTTTCAGGCAGAATGCTGCATTCTGGAGGTAGAGCGTTCCCTCCTCTCTGAAAGGAAGAACAACGACAGCATATACCGGGAAATCATGTTTTTCCTTAATTTCCTTGATAAGGGGTGGTGTGAAAGATGATCCTGTCCCGCCGGATGCAGAAGTTATCACAAATCCCACATCGAAATTACCTCTTTCCTCTATATTGCGCATTATATGGGATTTATTATCTTCAAATACGCTCTTACCAAGAGTACGGTTGGCACCAACGCCATGCAAGTGAGGAATATGTATCCTGTCCTTGGCTTTGGTAAAACTCAATTCCTTCAGGTCGTTTATCGCAGTATTGATGGCGATAGTTTCGACCTTGCTTTTGTATTTTTGTTGTGAATAGAATTTCGCAAATTTGCTTTTACCACCAAAAGCCTCTTTGTTTATCGCATCAAGGATACGGTTACCACATTGACCATTTCCTACGATCAGTATATTGAGCAAATAATTCCTCCATATTTAATGAAATTGAATATCTTTATGAAATCGTAACTGATTAGAACCTGTACTGTCTGGATCGATGGAACAACCACCCTCCAATAGCGACAATGATCAGCAACGGGATCGCAATCACATACCATGGTTGTTCGATCACTGAATCGAGGTCCCCTCTGGCCACATCGATCGTACTTGTGGTGAATTCCCCCGTCACTTCCTGACGATCCGGGTTTACTCCATCTTCATACTGATATGAATAATCGGTTGTAATGGTATAAGTACCCAATTCTGTTGGCTTTATCACGAATCTTATCTCTTTTTCCTGATCCAGTCCAAATGTCTCCAGATAAGCCTTTGGCATTCCATTTATAATTTCAATGTTGGAGTTGCTGCCTTTGTATTCAACCTCTTCAGGAAGGTGGATGTTCAGTACGACCCCATTTGCAGAAGAATCTCCCTGGTTCTTGATGTTAATGACCACTTCCACTTCATCGTTCCTTTTTACACTACTACTTTCGATGGATGTGGAAAACTCAAGCTC
>JAIORJ010000153.1 GCA_021108185.1 Methanococcoides sp.
CGTTGATAACGTCGAAGGCAGTAATTCCTGCATCAAGGGCTTCCTGTGTCAGTGCAGAGCATCCGTTGATATCCTGATTCACTATTGCATTTTTCAGCTTGTCAAAAAGTTCTTGATTTCCCATTTCTATTTCACCTTTTTTGTATTACGCAATATTGTCTGTTCAATGCCAATTCAGAGTAGGCATCAGTGAGTAAACATCAGTTTCATAAATATATAACCTAGCCGATAGCGTTTTTGTAAACTATATTAAAATATGCCCATGCCGTTTGAACTTGTAATAACTAAACAAATTGATATGGGTGTATATGTTCGAATAACACTGCAAATTTTATCATTTAGCTACAATTGGCAGGATGGAGAAAAAAATGACAATGCCTTGAAAATCGACAATGGTGTTGAAACGTTGAAATCAAAAGATGGGGGATACTAGTAAGACTACTACTGTACCTTAAATAAAACAAAATAAAACAAAATAAAATGATAAAAAAGTTCTCTTATTATCATTTTTCATTTGTATTATTTTCTATTTCACGCCGGTGTTTATGGATCGCAATCTCTATATTGCTGCTTAAGTCCCTTTCTGTAAACGGTTTTATTATGTATCCATAAGGTTCGGTAAGTTTAGCTCTTTCGAGGGTATTTTCATCGGAGTGTGCTGTAAGATATATCACAGGGATCGAAAACCTCTTACGTATCTCCTCAGCAGCTTCGATACCATCCATATCTCCTTTCAGCATAATATCCATAAGCACAAGGTCCGGAAAGGTTCCTTCTACTTTATTGATGGCATCTGTTCCGGTAGCTGCGACCCCTGAGACGACATAACCAAGGTCCATCAATCTCTTTTTTATCACCATTGCTACGATCGCTTCATCTTCAACTACTAATATCCTGGTATTTTTCATAGTGACACCTTGTTATTTACCATCACGGAAAGTTATTGTAAATGTAGTCCTGTCGGTAGTATCAAGTTCCACTTCTCCTTCTATCTGGGAAACGAGATTCGTCACAAGCTGCAATCCAAGGGATTCAGTATTCTTAAAATCGATATCCTTCGGGAAATGCTTGCCTGTATTGCTAATAGTAAGTTCAAATATCTCTTCCCTTTTGAGGAAATCGATATATATCTCGCCTTTTACACCGTTTTCAAAAGCATGCTGGAGTGCGTTGGATGTAAGTTCGTTTATGATGATACCAAGAGGTACAGCAGTATCCATTCCAAGGAATACATCATCGACATTGAGAATAAGTTTTACATCTTCTTCCTCTACTCTATAGGAGTGGAAAAGATGGTCTGTAAGGTCCCTGATGTAGTCAGCAAGATCAAGGCTGACAAGGTCCTTTGACTGGTAGAGCTTCTCATGTATAAGTGCTATCGAACGTACGCGGTTCTCGCTGTCCCTGAATGCATCTATTACTTCCTGATAACGGAAGTTAAGTGATTCCAGATACAGCATTCCAGAAACGACCTGAAGATTGTTCTTGATACGATGATGTATCTCTTTCGTTCTTATCTCATCCATTTCCTTCAGTGCTTTCTCTGCTTTGACACGCTCGGTAATATCAAGTATCGTTCCCTGGAAGTATGCGATTTTCCCTTCATCATCGCGTTGTATGAACGTATCTTCATGCACCCAGCGTATTTCTCCACTTTTGGTGACTATACGATAGTCTTTGTGGAAATGATCGTGACCTTCATCTGCACATTTATTCAGTTCGGACCAGACACCATCCAGGTCATCTTTGTAAATTATATCTCCATACAAAAGATTTTCTGATGAGAACTCTTCCAATGAATAGCCGAATTGAGATACATTATCGGAAACGAATTCAACAGGGTATTCATGCTCGAACTTCCACCAGAATACCACAACTTTACTGCTGTTCACGGCTGATTCCATTTTTCGTATCAATTCATATGAATTTTGTAATTCTTTGGAATGAGCAGTTAAAGCATCCATTATTTCGTTCATACCTTCGGGTATGAGCTTAAAGTCGATCTCTACATCCGTATTGGCCCTGGCATCGAGATCCCCCTTTATCGCAGCATCTGACAGGTTCTTAAAATCAATGACTATCTCGTTGATCTTGTTTGTAAATGAAGCTGCTATTAAGTATGCCATGGCACCCATGAAAATGATGGAGAATGTATAGATCGTGATTAGAGTGGAGCGCAATGATTCTACCCCGGCTAACATCTCTTCGGTAGGAACAACGAGTACAATAGCGAATTTACCTGTCTCGATGGGTTCGTAGAACATTACCACTTCTTTTTTGGTGACTGGGTCGATGGTATTGATATGTCCTCCAATACCATTATTGATGTCTTTGGTAGCTTTTTCTATCATCGGGATATCAAAATCTGCCATTGATCTTAGGCCGATCCAGTCCTTTCTGGTTGGATGGGATAGTAACACTCCGGTATTGCTTACCATGAACAGATAACCGGTATCAAATGCTTTTACGCTGCTTACGGTCTCATCAACATAGTTTAGCTCTACATCGACCCCACCGATGCCTATGAAATCTCCGTCTCTGACAATGGGTGCATCATAACTTACGATAAGAGCACCCTGGTAGAGATAGGGTTCTGTGATGATGTCCTGTTCCAATTCTTTTGTAAGCTGATAATAATCGAGAGTATCATAATCTACAAGTGGCTCTACGAACATCTCGCCACCGATCTTGTTCCAGTAAGGAATGAAACGGCCGGTTTCGTCGTGAGTTGCATCAGCATCGACAAACTCAGAATCCCGGCCGTCAAAAGCGTTTGGTTCGAAAGCAACATATACGGCAAGAAGGTCTGGATTTTCCAGTAATAGTTCTTCCAGCATGGCATTTATTTCATCACGGTCAGCATTATCATATCTGGTCAGAAGTGCTGCAAGGGTATGTGCAACTGCCATGTTCGCTTTCATATCGGCATCATAGCCATTTGCGAAACTTTTTGCGTTTTGAATGGAGTCGTGATATGCGAGCTGTTCTTCCTGCTCGGTAACTGTGGTAATGACAATGGAGGTAGAAGCGGATAATATCAGAAAGACCCCTGTTACAATATATAGTACCAGTTTTACTTTTAATGACATATCTTTCCATTTCATCATCGGTTCACTTCCATTGTGATATTCACATTAATTTATTCAATAGGGTGAGGATAGGTTCTTATAATGTTCGAACAACATTTCTCCCCATTCTAATGCACTGGCTTCAAAGCTCATGATGTCGTGATGATCATATCTGCCTTGAATATTGAAAAGGCTCATGTAGATGAAATTATCAGTGACACTGAATGAGGGTGGCTTTATTGTATCTTCACAAACAAGAATTGTAGTGTTCTTTGAACTAAGGAACGCTTCCATCTCCTTTTCGGAATCGCTCAGCATTCTTTCAAGTACGGATTCTGTAAGTATGATCTCCATACTGACTCCGGCAGTGTCCAGTTTATTAAAAAGGTCAAGGTTATCCGGATGGTAAAGAGAGAGCACGGATGATACTTTGTTTGATATTTGCATGTTATTCAGGAAGTCATCCTGAAGTTCATACATGTGATCCAGGTCAGGTACTATTAATTGAATATTTCCAAGGCTTCCAATGTTGTCAAGAAGTTCATCTGGAATTGCGGTCAGGTCTCTTTCATCCCAGTATTCGCAGGCTACATCAAAGACTTTAAGCATGCTTGAGAGGGGTTTCATGTTCTCTACGACCAGTCTTCCTATACTGGTCAATTCATATGCTCCGTTCTCATTCTTATCTATAAAACCGACTTCCCTCAGTTTTTTTATTTGGGGGAGTATGGATGAAGAAGTAACTTCGAGAGTAGAATCTATTGTTTTGATATCAGCAGGATTATTAAGTAGCATAAGGAGAAGATTTTCTCTTTTTTCTGAGAGAAAAATAGTTTCAATAAGTTCCATTGGCATCTTGAATATTCTCCTTTATATCTCTGTTGATCGGTCACAATAATACTGGAAAAGCTCTTTTCCCCATTTCAAAGCGGTTTCATCGAAGCTCATTATATCTCTGTGATCATAGCGCCCCTGTTCATTGAAAAAGCTGACATACATGAACCAGTCAGAGACATCGATGGCGGGTGGTCTCCCTTCGCCTTCATATAGGTACAATCTTGTGCTTTCTGACGAAAGTAGGAACTCCAGTTCTGAAGCACAATTCTTCTCCATTCTTTTAAATACTGATCTTGAAAGTAAGAGTGTGAGGCTGTCTGCTTTTTCGGCAAGTTGGGAATAGAACTTTGGATATTCAGGGCGGAAAAATGAGATGATGGACATTATTTCCTTTGATCTCAATAAGTTCTCAGTGAATTCTTTTGGTATCTCAAAAGTATAGTTCAGATCAGGTTCAAGAAGGAGATAATTGCCAAGGTTGTGAAGTCCTTTAAAAAGATGTGGGGGGAGTATGTTAATATCATGCTGTTCCCAGTAACCCCTGTTCTCGTTTATCATTCGCAGTGTGTTGATCAAAGGGAGCATGTTTCTGACTATGAGTCTGCCAGTATTAGAAAGTCTATAAGTTTCATCTTCTTCAACGATGAGACATTTTTCTTTCAGCTTTTTTATCTGTGGCATCATTCCACGAGAGGTCACATTAAGTGAGACCTTGATCTGTTCTATGTCTCTTGGCCCTTCCATAAGTAACAAAAGCAAGTTTGTCCTTTTCTCAGAAAGCCAGATATTATCTGTCAGTGAAGAATTCATTATACCCCTTTACCCCAAAATACTGCTGATGATCTATTTCAGCTTTTATTTGTAACGGTATAATGATTGTTTGTTAGATATGAAGGTTTCTATTTATGATTGAAAATGTAACTGAAGCTTATTTAGAAAAATCGTATGAAAATTAAGTGTTAATGACACTAAAAAAAGATAAAAAGGAGAAGTTGTGGTAGTTATACCACAACCAATTGGAGTCAATTTAATAACTATAGTTCTTAAGAGAGTGGCGCAGGATCACAGCAAAGAATACAAGGATCACTGCCAGCAATCCAAAATATTGTACTGGATTCCATTCGAATACCATGGGCCCAGTATCTCCTCCTCCAAGTATAATTACGGGAGCTATTACACAAATACCTGCGACAACGAAGATGAACAGGATATCTGCGATCTGCATGACCAGACTACTTTTTACTTCAGATTTTGCCATATTTCCATCTCCTTAATCGTAATAGTTAAAGTCGTACATGTGTTCCTTTATGGATTTGTACACAGTGATGCAACCTATTGTCTCGATCCCGAGCAGGAGCAAGAGGAACAAGAGGTAGACCGGAAATAGTGTACGAGCTTCAGGCACTGCATCCCAAAGGGTCGACATTATCTTGTAAAAGACAAATGTTTCTGAGAAGTACAATAGTCCTAATACAAGAACAATAATGCCTGCATCTTTTTTGAGGTCGTTGTGATATTTTGTTTCATTTACCATTTTTCTTCCTCCATTATCTCCTGTGTGCAGGTTCAGGCCATCCAAGATCCTCTCCCCAATCGTGATTGATCTCAATGCTCTTGTATCTCCACGAGAAGTAGAAGTATGCTATCACGTAGAACAAGAGTCCGAAGATAAGGTTGAAACCGTATCCCCAGTTAAGGGTAGACATGATCACAATGGCAAGGAAAATCGTAATATATGCAAGTGTTGGCTGCAGAGGACCCACAAACGGGCGGACCTTCTGGCTGTGCTCCGGGAATAACTTCCTGAAGCGGATCAGGGAAAATGGGATCATTACATAGCAGATTAGACCTGATATGATTGAAAAAGTGATGACCTGATCGAGGAAACCACTAAATGCAAATGCGATTGCGATAGGCATTGTGAAAATGACTGCCCTGTATGGGGTGCTGTAACGTGGATGCACGTCAGCGAACCAATTTGTCAGAAATTTATCCCTTGAAAGGGCAAACCATGACCGTGATGCGTCGCAAACTGTACCGTTTGCGCTTGCAATACAGGTGAAAAGTGTACCGATCCCGAGAGCTGCAATAAGGAATGTTGAACCTGTTGCTGTTGCTGCTTCAAAGAGTGGGTATACTGAAGTACCGAGTTCTGCGGCTGGGATAAGACCTGAACATACGTAGAGTGTCATACCTGAGCCGAGAAGAAGGGTTATCATACCTGCTTGCTGTCCAAGAGGAACTGCTCTTGTTGGATGTTTACATTCTTCTGCACACATTGCTGCTCCTTCGATACCAAGGTAGAACCAGGGTCCAAATTGCAGAGCCGCAAAAATACCGATAAAACCGTTAGGCATAGCTCCTGATATGAGATATTCTGGATGCCATGTGCCGGCAAATCCGGTAATGTTGGCGAAGAAGAAAACAATAATGGCTATCAATGCAGTGAACGTGAGTGCAAAGTTAAGATTAAGGGCAGCCACGACTCCACGATAGTTCATAAATGTTAAGAATGCGATAATTAACAGTGTAACCGGGAATGTTTGTATTTCCGGGAAGATCGAATTTGTGATGGATGCAACGACAATAGCGTCAGCAGCTTCCAGGGCAATGAATTCCATGTATACTGCAAGACCAACAAGTGCAGCTGCACCGGGTCCTACGAATAATCTTGCCCAATCATAAGGTCCACCTGCAAGTTTAGTTGATGATCCTAGTTCACTGGCACATAAAGAAACCATTACAAACATGGTACCGGCAACCAGCAGTGCAAAGAGTGAACCAAGTATTCCACCTTTTGCAACTGTGAAGTTCCAACCCATGTATTCGCCTACCAGAACAATACCAACTCCAAGCGCCCATACGTGATAGGGGCGGAGTGTTTTTACAACACCGGCATGTTCCGAATTTGTATTTCCAGACATTTAACTCTCCTTAAAAACCACAATTATTTTGAGACTTTACTGGCATCTAACAGCATCCAACCTATCAAAATAAAACAGGTCAAATAGATGATTCCATTTATTATAGTCCATGTATCCATGTTCGTGCACCTTTTCCTTAAGAGGCAAGTTACTACTTTACCTTTCAAAGGACAACTTTTAGGTGTGAGTTGCCTCTTTTCAAGGGATTTTGTGCCACATATTACATTGTATTATTTATATTTTTTGGTCTATGTTGTGGAGGAAATGTCCTTCTGTTACTCTAAAATATAAATTTTTCTATTATAAAATTGCTATTTAAATTTTTTTAAAGAATATCTGCAATTTTATTTTAAAAAATAAGGAAGAGAAGGTTCACTTAAGTTTATTACATTTATAATTTATGATATGCTATTTTGAAATGCTAACCCTTTAGTATCTACTCTATATGCTGGACAGTATCAAGTGATTAAAGAAGATATTCCTGTGTGTAAAGGTTGAGGGTCTTCACAGCATTTGAAAACGATGTTTAGGCCTTGTAGTACTCGTGAGTTGTTTGTTAGCCTTTGTAGGCCATGTGTGGCTCCTGTAGTGCTAGTAGGATAGGATGCAGCAGGATCGGATTCAATGTTATCCTTGTAATGATCAGGGGCTGAGTGTGATTTCTGTAGGAATTGAATACCTTATGAAATCCTCGCAGTAATATATAGGTGTTTTATGAGGTACCTATGTGAAAAAATAAGCAAAAAAGAAAAGAATGCCAGCACACATGCTGGCAAAAGATATCATGTAATGTTTTGATCTTAGAAGGTAAGACCGAATTCTTCGAGTTTCCTTCTTGCGCCTTCGTATACTTTTACGTACTCGTCGGTTGGTGTAACGGTTGCAACATCGTAACAGTCCTGGAATCTCTTACCTTCAGGAGCGTTTGCGTAGT
>JAIORJ010000228.1 GCA_021108185.1 Methanococcoides sp.
TCTTTGATCATCTGTGCGTTCTTCATGGAGGACATGCAGCAGACGCGTGAGCAGTAAGGATTTCCAACGGTCTCGTCCCTTGAGCCTACACATTGTATGAAAGCCACTTTTTTAGGGGTCTCCTTTGTCGAGGGCACGACCACTTTTCCACGTGTTGGACCGGAAGCATTGAGCAATCTTTCCAGTTCCATGTTGGTGAGGACATCTGGGAATACCCCATAGCCGTACTCTTGTTTGCGCTTTGCATCGAATCCCTGATAACCGGTTGCGACTATGACCGCTCCTACGGTGAAGTCGAACTCCTCTTCCTTCATGTTAAAGTCAATTGCATCTGCAGGGCAGGCCTGTTTGCAAAGCCCGCAGCCCACACAGTAATCGCTGTTGATGAATGCTGTTTGGGGGATGGCCTGCGGTATGGGCATGTTGATGGCTTTCGTTTTCCCCAGACCGCTGTCGAAGGGGTTGGAGATGTCCACGGGACATACCCTTGAACATTCATCGATACAGCCTTTGCAGTTGTCGATAATTACATATCTGGGATTCTGAATGCCCTTTACTTTGAAGTTGCCAACTGATCCGGAGATGTCTTTGATCTCGGAGTAGGTGAAAAGGTCGATGTTCGGATGGTTCTGCACATCTGTCATCTTTGGTGCGAGAACGCATATGGAACAGTCATTGGTTGGGAACACCTCATTGAGCAATGCCATTTTGCCGCCAATGGTGGGTTCCTTTTCGATCATGTAGACATGCGTGCCGGAATCCGCCAATGTGAGGGCTGCTTCTATTCCGGCGACCCCGCCACCTATGACGAGAACGTCCTTGTTCGCTTTTGTTGTCCTTATCTGCAAAGGTTCCAGGAGGCTGAGCTTGGCAACCCCCATCTTGATGAGGTCGAAGGCTTTCTGGGTTGCCATGTCATGATGGTCCATGTGCACCCATGAGCACTGCTCCCTGATGTTTACGATCTCAAGAAGATAGGTATTAAGTCCCGCCCGTTCCAGCACTTTCTTGAACGTGTTCTCGTGAAGCTTTGGAGTACATGCGGCAACGAGTACCCTGTCGATGTCGTGCTCTTCAATATCGTCCATGAGTGCATCCTGCCCGACATCGGAACACATGAACTGTATGTCCTTGACAAGTTCGACACCCTTCATCTGTTCTACTTTTTCGTGCAGTGCATCCATGTTTATGACACTTGCGATATTCAGTCCGCAGTGACAGATGTAAACTCCTATCCGCATATGAGATACTCCCTCGTTGACTTTTGAATTTAATTATAATGTAGTTAACATGTAGTAGTAATGTATTGCAATTTAAGGTATTGAGTTGAGATTTATTTGCAGATCTTCCCAAAGCCCGTTCTGGCGAACATGTCCTTTATCTTCTGGGCATCATCAAATTTGTCATAGGCCTTTATACCCTCTTCAACATTATGGTGCATCTCAACAAAAACACATTCAAGGGAATTGTCCTTATCCTTTGCGACAACCCTCATCTCATGTTCTCCCTCAGGCATCCAGATAGCGAGCTGCCCCATCTTTGAATTGTAGCTGAGATCTACCTTGAACTCCTCTATCTGCTTACTCTGAGTGTTTATCTCCTCTGTTCCATCGTTATTGGTCATGCTTCATCATAATACTTTACTATTTATTAATGGTTGGGATTAATTCACGCACATCCCTGCTTGTTCACGAAAAACTTATATACTGCTAATGACATTAAGGAGTTGCACGTCCCCTTTACTGCTTACATGCGAAGGGAGAATGATGTGTTAATTGCACAAATGGGCCCGTGGTCTAGTTGGTTATGACATCGCCTTTACACGGCGAGGATCATGAGTTCGAATCTCATCGGGCCCACCACACTTCTATTCTTTTGGTTTTCGAGTTGAATAGCTTTGGTATTGTGATTCTGAATTATCAATTGTGCCTTTAGCTGTACTTTTCTTGATACTGATTTATGTCTTGGCTTCAGCTCTTTTTTGTCATCATTGAGGTGTTGAGCGCAGCGATTACCTCGACCCGCGCTCCAGAAGCGCTATCTTGGTGGGCGAGCTCGGTGCTGGTATTTCCTTGTATATTTTGTATACTATTCTTGAAGTTCTTATCAGTGATAATAATAAATATGGTTTACTATTGTAACTTCTTTCTAAAAAATGTGTAGTTCTACTTGCTATAATCATGTATGTGCATGCTGTTTTTTATTCATGGACCACCAGAAATTAAAAAAGGTTATATAAGATATATAATCTTTAGATTAAAAAGTAGATTTTTTCAACAGTAATGGGTTTATAAATATAATCAGAAAGGAATACTATGGAAAAACTAAATAATAATATTAAAAAAATTATTTTCTGTTCATTATTGATATTAATTGCTATATCGATTTCCTTTCCCGCAAATGCAATTCCATTTGCAGGCGGAAACGGTACTGTCGGGGACCCATATCAAATATCAACAGTTGATCAACTTCAGAATATGAGTGATTATCTGTCGGCTAATTACAAACTGATCAATGGTATTGATGCCAGTGGCACCACCAACTGGAACTCAGGTGCAGGTTTTGAGCCTATAAATAAATTCGCAGGCACCTTTGATGGTCAGGGACATGCTATAACTGGACTTTATATTAACAGACCATCCACATATCATGTTGGGCTTTTTGGATATGCACTTTCATCTTCCAAAATTAATAATGTTGGCTTGGTAGATGTCAATATTACCGCTCATGATTATGTGGGCAGCCTTGTTGGACGTTCTTATGGTGGTTCTATCACTCGGAGTTATGCCACTGGCAAAGTGACTGGCAATAATGATGTAGGTGGCTTTGTTGGATATCTTGATGGAGGTAATCTTAATCAAAGTTATGCCAATGTCAATGTGACTGGTGATGATCAAGTAGGCGGCTTTGTTGGAAAATCTCTTGCTGGTACTATCACTCAGAGTTATTCCGCCGGCAAAGTGACTGGTAAATGTGGTAAAGGTGGCCTCGTTGGAATTATTTATTGTGGTGCTATCACCGACAGTTACTGGGACCTTGAAACCTCCGGTCAATCTACAAGTGCTGGCTGTAATGGTGCTACAGGTAAGACAACAGATGAAATGAAGACACAATCCACATATTCTGGTTGGGATTTTACTTCGGTATGGAACATTTGCAATGATGCAGCGAGTTCCTAGAATGGTGGCTATCCATACCTTTTGAGCAATCCTGCCGAAGTTAATACAGCACCTCATGTATCTATCATTGCACCGGAACCATCTGCCAACATATCAGGCATGTTCTTTGTGAATGCTTCTGTAACTGACAACAATGGGGATGCTTTTGTATCCAATGTCAGCTTAAACAACATTACAGGCAAGGTCGCCGTTTATGATAACCTTCCGCAGGATAGTCTGTCTGTTGGCTTTGACAGCAGCTTGTTCTCAGATGGTGTCTATAACATCACATGGGAAGCATGTGAGAATGAATCAATTTCACTTTTCTGTACGAGTGATGTGATTGAGATAACAATAGACAACACTGATCCTTTGATCGATTTCAATGATGATACCACGGTTGCAGGCAACTACGGCAGGGATTGGGTACTTGGTAATATCAGCTTCAGTGATTCCTGGATCAACAGTTCTGCTATCTACCTGTACGATGAAAGTGTTCTGATCACTTCCAGTGATTCAGACGTATCGCCACATTCCTTCAATTTCACAGGACTTGCTGATGGCTCCTATCAGATGAACGCAAGTGTTTGGGATATTGCAGGCAATGTGAACAATACAGGGGCAAGGGAGATATTGCTGGATACAACTGATCCTGAAATAATATTTGATTCATCCACACTGGAAGAAGGTAATCATTCACAGGATTGGATATTCGGTAATGTCACTGCATCGGATAATCTCGGAATCGCAAACATTACTTTTTATCTGTACAATAGTACAGGGCTGCTCAATTCCACATCTTATTCAGGAAATAACCTGTCAGTGAACTTCACATCACTGCCAACAGGAATGTACTACCTGAATGCGAGCGTCGAAGACTTTGCAGGAAATATTGTGATGACAGGTACGAAGATATATGGTATCGATGCTATTGATATGGAAATAACCAATGTAGGCGTAACATCCCTGTCCGATGATTCTGCAACTATTGCATGGGATACGAACGAGAATGCAAACTCAACAGTTTACTATGGACTGGATGCAAATCTAATCCTGAGTGTTTCAAAAACACCTTTTATAATGGACCATAGCATCATACTCGATAACCTCGAGCAGAATACACTGTATTACTACAAGGTCGAAAGCTACGATATCTTCGGATTCAATAATTCATCTGAGATCGGTACTTTTACTACAGATGCTAAAAAGTCCAATAGTGGTAGTTCTAGCTACTATTACCCCAAAGAACCTCTGGGTAATTCGCATGGGTATGGAGAGGCAACGATCAGAGGACCGGACACCGATGTGAAATATGATGTCGATGAGGAAGCTACAGTAGGTGTAAATTATACAATTGAAGTTGCAGAAAGCAGGGTAACAAGTTCAATGTGGCTCATTCCTGTGATCGCAGGAATACTGGGTATTTTGTCCATCATCATCTGGAAGGGAAGAAAAGATTAAGAAATGAAGTAAGGGCATCTGTCCTTACTACTCTTTTTTATTTATATTATCTGCATTATAAAAGTTCTTTTAATGGCCAATGATCTATCAGTCATTTATTTCCAATGGAGCTTCTTTCAGTTCATAGGACATGCTTTCCTGTAAAACATTTTCTTAATAATACTCTCTGAATATATTCAGGACAAGGGATTCAAAACCTTATGTTACATTTTCCTTTTAACTCAAATTGATACGACCATTAGCACTTATGTGGGATCATTTTTGGCGTTTCATTAAGGTCGCTACATTCTACTTGATCAAGTGCTTTTCAATATTCTATAGGACCTTGCATGATCCTTGGTAGTGTTCATTGTGAAGTTCAGATTCAATCTAAATGATTCAGGTTCCATCGATATTATGGATCGGATAAATGCTGTATTTCATTTTAGAAGCGACACCAAAACCGATCGATTTTAAGGTGTCGGGAGCCTTTGAAGAAAACTAGCATAGATTGGGACTAATATTCAAACTGGCAATGAGACCATGCTCACATAAAGTCCCCAAATGCCGCTGGCGATCATATCTACTGAAATTGCACCCAGGAACAGACCGAATAGCCTGGTAAGTACCAGCATTCCATTATATCCCACTTTTTTGTGTATTCTCCTGGAAAAGAGAAATGTTACCATGGCTATTGAATAGGTTAGTACTACTGCGAGTGTTATGAGCAATTTTTGCTGAACCAATTCCGCATTTTCTGTAAGAATTATGGCTGTTGTTATGGTGGCAGGACCTGTTAGTATAGGCATTGCAATTGGGAAGATCCAGATATCTTCACGCTCATAGGATGCATCTATCTCTTTATCAGTAATGCTTTGTCTTGAGATCTTGGCATGCATCATATCAAAAGCTACCATTAAAAGTAACAGGCCACCGGCAACTTTCAGTGAATCAAAACTGATTCCAAGAATCTCAAGAATCGTGGTTCCTGTAATAATGAAGAATAAGGCAATAAAAAATGCCAATGTAACAGATTTCTTTGCGATTACGTTCTTTTCACTTAAGTTCAGGCCATTGGTTAACGTTATAAATGTGATTGCTCCGGTGATAGGGCTTACAATAACAAATAATTTGATAAAAGAATAAATGAAATAACCGACATAATCCATTCGTTAATAAAAGTACAGCTTATTTATAAAGAAGGCGATTGGAACATCTTTTTTACAGAAGTGTAAACTGAGCAGGTGCTAAAGCCAATTATATTCTTGATCATGGTCATACTTTGCTTGATGCGAAATATTTGGAAGTAATTAATTCAGTCTTTGCTCAAGTAAAAGAGATAGAACGGCTGTGGCATATAATTATAAATATAATAATTACTCTATATTGGATTGGGAAATTCAATGGGTACACATAACAATCCACAAATCGTTGTTCGTGATATATTAATTATTTTAGTTTTAACCATAATTGTTGGGATCATCTCTACAACTTTTAATCTATTTGAAAAAATCTTTTTTGAACTAAATGTATATGAGCAGTATGGGATATATGAATTATCTTTAGCAGGTATATTTTTAATAGCTTCTCTCTTTGTTTTTTCCTATCTCCTTTACCTTGAGATAAAAAGTGCATCTTTCAAATTAGCTGAATCTAGTACTAATTTTCAGGATATTTTTGACAATTCCAATGGTTCAATAGTCATTTTTGAAGAGGATGGATCAATCGTAAATGCAAACATGACAACTTCATTAACAATGGGTTATAGCAAGGATGAGCTATTGAACATGTCTATTCATGATCTGTATGTTTCTCCTCTAAAAATAAAGGATCTTAATAATGAAAATGTTCAATCACATAACACATCTTTCATATTGGATACAGAGGCCATTCACAAAGACGGATCTAGGATCCCTGTGGAAATGAGTAGTAGGTCATTCATCTATGATGGTCATCCCTGTGTGATTATCGATGCCAGGGATATTACCGAGCGTAAGAATACTCAAATTGCGATAAATGCAAGGATACAAGCCGAAGAAGCTAACCAAATTAAATCCGATTTCATTGCAAATATGAGCCATGAGCTACGTACACCTCTTAATTCTATCATCGGCTTCTCACAGCTTCTAAATACTAATCCTTTTGGTAACCTGAATGAAAAAGAGATCAAATATTCAGAAAATATTTTGAGCAGTGGGAAACACTTATTGGAACTGATGAATGAAATTCTTGATCTCGCTAAGATCGAAAATGGGAAAACTTATCTTGAATATGAAAAGATAAGCTTGCCGATCTTCTTTTTGGAAATAGAAGATATGATAAAACATCTGGCATATAAAAAGAACATTCAAATTTGTAATCAAGCTCGTCATGAAAGTATTGAAATGTATGCTGATAAACTAAGGATGAGGCAAATATTGTATAATCTACTAAGCAACTCTTTGAAATTCACACCTGAAAATGGCAGTATATAGATCAACGCTATTGCTTATGATAATATGATGGAGATATCTGTATCTGATAGCGGGATCGGCATTCCCAAAAATAGGCATGATGAAATATTTGAGAGTTTCAAACAGGCTGATCCTTCAATTACAAAAAAATATGGAGGTACAGGCTTAGGATTGACCCTGGTTAAGCAATATGTTGAGATGCATGGCGGAAATATCTGGGTTGATAGTAAAGAAGGTGCAGGGAGTACTTTTACTTTCGCAATCCCTTCATATTCTGACTTTCAGTAATGTCTCTTTCGTATCAGATTGGGGTCCAAATACTCTATACTGCTAACCATATTAATTATTTATAAATGTGGTTTTTGGAGTCACCTATGGCTCTCGATCTGATGTATGTGGTAGAAAAGTAGTATAAATGGCAGTGATCAGGGGCCGATATGCCGACCTCATCGGGCAATCATTGGGCGACCCTACCCCACTATATTCTCCCCATCTCAGGTCGACCTTAAGGATTTACAAATGCCAAATAAACTTTGAATATTTATGGGCTTTCACACCCAATGGCGTTCTACCTTCTGATTCACTGCCTCACCGTACTTTTCATGGTACGGTAATAGATAATATGTTTTAAAACTATTAATTGATTTTGATATACAACCTGGTAACAAAAAAG
>JAIORJ010000191.1 GCA_021108185.1 Methanococcoides sp.
GGTCGGATATAGAAGAACTATTAAAAGGAAATACAAAAAAGGGTAAAACCCCTGATCTCTGGGACGGACATACTGCCGAAAGAATAATAGAATATATGCTTTCATACCTTCCAGGCTTTCCAGCTTCATAGCTTCCTGGCCTCCTATCACCCCAGCCTGCTGGCTTCAGATCAACCATGGTGTTAATTCCAAAAAACAAAAATTCAACCTGTCAAGGGAGTTAGGAACGTTCTGTACGAACGAGTACCATACAGTTGCCAAGTGCGGCGGTTTAATAGCTTCCTGTCTTCAGATTAACCGCTTACTATGGCTAAAAAAACAAGCTTAATGCGCTAATCAAGACGCGGCCCCAATTACTCCTCTCAATATGCCTTACTTGTAGGTATCATCCAACATGTATTCGCTATTAGATAAAATCGGAAACACCCCTTTAGTTGAGATTAAGCGGCTAAATCCGAACCCAGAGGTACAAATTTTAGCAAAGTTGGAGTACTTCAACCCCGGCGGCTCGATTAAGGATAGAACTGCTCTTTGCATGATAGAAACAGGCGAGGCTGACGGTACGTTAACCCCCGACAAAATCATACTGGAAGCAACCAGTGGGAATACCGGGATCGGCTTGGCCATGGTTTGCGCCATAAAGGGGTATCGTCTTTTGCTCACCATGTCAGAGGGCGCTAGCGCTGAACGGCAAAAGATATTGAAGGCAATGGGAGCTGAACTTCACCTTACTCCTGTTCATCTCGGTACTGACGGCGCTATTGAAGAAGCATACCGATTAGCAAGGGAAAATCCGGACAAATATTTTCTCACAGACCAGTTTAACAGCGCAGCAAATTGGTCGGCGCACTATCACGGTACGGCAGAGGAAATATGGGATCAGACAGGTGGACAAGTGACGGCTGTTGTAGCAACTCTCGGTACGACCGGCACGATCATGGGAATCTCAAGGCGGTTGAAAGAGTATAATCCAGCCGTACAGATTATCGGGGTTGAACCATATTTAGGGCACAAGATTCAGGGCCTTAAAAATATGAGAGAGGCGTATCGTCCGGAGATATATGAAAAGAATCGTCTGGATAAAAAGCTCAACATAGAAGATGATGAGGCCTTTGATATGGCAAGACAACTTGCCAGACAAGAAGGGCTTTTTGTGGGGATGAGTTCAGGAGCTGCAATGGTTGCAGCACAGCAAGTTGCCAAAGAGATGGAACACGGAACGCTGGTTGTTATTTTTCCTGACAGCGGAGAACGGTATTTGAGCACACCCCTTTTTGCCGTAGAAGAAGTGCCATCTCTGCGTTTCTATAATACCATGACAAGATCTAAGGAGCCGTTCACTCCTCTGCAACCAGGACGTGTCTCCATCTATTCGTGTGGGCCGACTGTCGACGACTATATAGACATAGGGCTCGCCCGTCGATTTGTTGCAAGTGACTTACTTATACGATACCTGGAATACAAGGGATGCGAAGTCACTCATGTGATAAACATCACTGACCTGGATGATCGGACGATTCAGGGATCAGAAAGTGCCGGAATGGATTTGAAGCCGTTTACTGAAAAGTATACTAAAGATTTTTTTGAAGATATTGAAGCCATCGGCATCAAACCTGCCACGGAATATCCAAAAGCAAGCGACCATGTGGAAGATATGGTCAAACTTGCACGGAGGCTTCTTGAAAAAGGGATGGCCTACGAAAAATTGAAATCAGTATACTTTGATATCTCCAGGTGTTCCGGATATGGCAAGCTGTCCAAGCTTGACTTGAATAAAATAAAGGTGGGATCAACCGTCGATCTCGACGATTACGAGAAAGAAAACCCCAGAGATTTCACCTTGCTGAAACGAGCTAAGCTTTCAGAACTCAAGCGAGGCATCTATACGAAAACCGAATGGGGGAACATACAACCAGGATGGCATATTGAATGTGCTGCAATGGCCATGAAGTATTTAGGGGAAAGCTTTGATATCCACACCAGCAGTCACGCGTTGATTTTTCCCCACCATGAAAACGAAATTGCGATCTGTGAATCCCTGACCGGAAAACCCTTGGCCCGGTATTGGCTGCATAGCGATCAAGTACGGACAAGCAGTAAAAACGTAAATTCTTCAGAAGAGGACCGGGTAACCATACGAGAGTTATTACGACAAGGGTATGCCGGAAGAGAGATCAGGTTCTGGTTGCTTTCAAACCATTATAGAAAACCGCTTCACTATTCCGACGATGCATTACAGCAGGCTCGCCAATCCCTGCGAAAGCTGGATGAATGTGTCGATCGTCTGAACCATCTTAAGGATGGACAACCCTATGAGGAAATTGATCAGTTAATCTATGATTTCAAACAAGGTGTTGGTGATGCAATGGATGACGATCTAAATATCTCGGCATCTTTTTCCAGTATCTTCAAGTTTATAAAACAAATTAACAAGTTAATCTCAAATGGTTTTCTGGATAGAACAGGAGCGGATTCTATTATCAGCGTATTAAAGAAGATAGATATGATTTTCAATATATTTGATTTTGAAATACAGCAGTTAGACTCGGAGTTGCTCGACCTTTTACAGGAGCGAACCTTTGCGAAAAACCAAAAAAACTGGGGACGTGCCGATCAGATTCGGAAACTATTAAAGGAAAAGGGTTTTTTGGTAAAAGATACAGAGAGAGGACCCCAGTTGAGACTAATAAAATAGTAAGGCGTTTTGCTCTTCCTGAAGGTAATGAAAAATAGAGAGCGCCGAGGTGCAGCAGATTAACTATTAACATGAAATCTACAACAGACAAACATCTCCTCATGCTTGTTCACAGGATTCCCTATCCACCCGATAAGGGAGATAAAATTCGTTCTTTTCACGAATTTTGCTTTCTCCGGGAAAGGGGCTGGTGCATCCATCTATGCACTTTTGTCGATGACCCAAATGATCTGCCTCATACAGACACACTGAGATCGCAATGCATTACATCTTCCTTTCACAGGCTCAATAATGTCCACCAAAAGATTGCCATGGCTCTGGCGCTCTGCCAAAGAAAACCGCTGAGTGTTGGCGCCTTCTATAATCACCGGGCTCAGCAGTATGTTAATAAGATACTTTCAGATTATCCTGTCCGTGCGGTCCTCTGTTTTTCTTCTTCTATGGCGGAATATATCTTCCGCTCTCCTGTTTTGAAAAGCTGTTTTGCTATGAGCCAAGAGCTAAGAGCTTCGAGGCGAAAGCCTCGCTTGATCATGGATTTGATCGACGTTGATTCCGACAAATGGCAACAGTATGCTGGCCAAAGTGGAAAATTGCGTAGTTGGATCTACATGCTCGAGTCGAGGCGGCTCGCCTTGTATGAAAAGCAGATTGTGGATGCTCTTGATGCCACAACTGTGGTCTCGGAAGCCGAGGCCGATCTCCTGCGGAAGAGGACAGGAGGGCGTGGAAAGATTCATGCGGTGCCGAACGGCGTGGACACGGTGTATTTCCATCCGGTTTTCAAACAGATTGCTGACAAAAATCGAAAACTTTGTTGTACGCTGATCTTCTGCGGCCTTATGGATTACTACCCAAACGTGGATGCAGTTGTGTGGTTTGTGAAGGAAGTCTTGCCCAGGCTGCGAAGCAAGCTTGGCAGGGTGAATTTTCATGTGGTGGGTGCAAAACCTGCCAAAGAGGTCTTGAACCTCACGACTCATCCAGGCGTCAAGGTGATCGGCCGTGTTGATGACGTTCGGCCTCATATCCGGCAGGCCGCCATCTCGGTAGCGCCTATCCGCATTGCGAGAGGAATCCAGAATAAGGTCCTGGAGGCCATGGCCATGGCAAAGCCGATCGTGGCCACAGAACAGGCGTTCGAAGGCATTGAAGCTGTTCCGGGTCGGGACTTGCTGGTGACAAAGGCAGAACCGGAGGCATATGCGGAAGCAATTACCACCCTATGGGAACAACCCGAGCTGGCTGAAAATATGGCGAAAAACGCCAGGCGGGTCGTAGAGAACCGGTATGACTGGAACGTCAGGCTTGAAAAATTGCATGCGCTGCTATTTTTAAAAAAGCTATGAATGAAATCATGATAGAGGGAAAGACCATCCTGTGTTTTGCGAGCGGATATGACGCGCCGCCGACCAGCAAGCACCACGTAATGCATATCCTGGCCGAGCGGAATGTGGTGTTATGGGTCAACTACCACGCGTCGCGCGTACCCAAGGCGAGTTCCTCGGACCTGCTATACATCATGAATAAGCTCCGGCAGGTCATAGAAGGTCTGAAGTGTCTGCGGAAGAATCTGTACGTGCTGACCCCATTGGTCATTCCTCTGCCTCGTTTGCCGATAGCACGACGGCTGAACCGTCTGTTGCTGATTGCTCAGATTCGTATGGTTCTGGGCAAGGTGCGGAACGGCCCGACGCAGATCTGGTCGTTTACGCCCGATATTGCGTATGCGCTGGGCCATTTCAGCGAAGAAAAGGTGGTCTATTACTGCGTCGATGACCATGCATCATTCTCCGGCTACAACAAAGTCCAGGTGCTTCGTGACGAAGAGGAACTGTGCCAACGGTCAAACCTGGTGGTCACAACCTCGATGGCATTGCAGGAGGGTAAAAATCCGTGGAACCCCGACACCATCCTCGTGCCGCACGGCGTGGATTACGATCACTTTAGCCGCGCTGTTCACGAGGACATTTCGTGCCCTGCGGATATGGCCACTATCCCGAGGCCCAGACTTGGCTTTTTCGGGTTGATTCGCGACTGGGTGGATCTGGATTTGCTTGCTCAGATCGCCCGCAAGCGACCGGAGTGGCACTTCGTCATGATCGGTGATGCGGATTCGAGCGTAGATTTAGGCAAGTACCGGTCAATTCTGAACATGCACTTATTAGGGCGTAAGAGTTACAAAAAACTGCCCGCCTACTGCCGTCACTTCGACATTGGACTGATTCCATTCAAGGTCAATGAACTGACGCGTGCGGTCAACCCAATTAAGCTCCGTGAATACCTCGCTGCCGGCCTGCCGGTGATATCCACACCAATGCCGGAAGTAAAGCTGTACGAAAACCTGATCGAAATCGTCAACTCTTCCGCTGAGTTTGAGGCGGCCGTGGAGAAGTGCCTCACCGCTGCAGAAGCCGAACGTACTGCCCGTTTGGATGCCATGTCCAGAGAAACCTGGCCGCAAAAAGTAGAGCAGATTTGTGAGGCGCTGTCATAAACCCTAATGTTGCATAAACAACGTGGCAAGGATGTGATAAAGCCAAGACGGTAAGGGGGGTTTCATGGGTTTATCGAGCGTCTCTGACAAACACACACATGGTGAAGTCCAGCGACAATATAATATTTGCCGAAACTGCTGCTGTGGACAATCTTTGTCTGGTTACAAGAAACATTGAAGATTTTAAAAATATCAATATCACGATTTTGAACCCATTTGATTGACTAAACAGCTTAATAAACACTCCGGCAGCACCTTTAGGCCAGCTTTTACAAGCGATTAGCTATCCTGACAACATCATCGATCCTCAATTCTATTGCAATATTGCGAACAAAATTGTGTCCCCCTTAATAACAAAAACCTTTGCGTACTCTGTGTCTCGAATGAGCGAAGCGAATGGGCGGTGAAATGTATAAGAGCGTTATAACTCTGCCCTATGTGCATTAAGCAGACCATTTGATAATCAGGCGTTTTTGAGAATAAAATTGGAAACAGAAGCAGTTGGCCTGATACTGTCAAAGATAAGGGCCTGAGGGTTTGACTTGGTCGTTTCACCAGTTCATTGGGAAGAAATAGGAGCCCTATAAGGAGAAACTCCGATGAGAGCAACAAAATACATGGCTGAAGAGTTAATGGTCAAGAAGGCAATCAGAGCACTAATCGGCGAGTAAGGGCCTATTGAGGCTAACCGTTTTCTTAACATGCCGAGGAAGAAAAGAATAGAGAGTGTCAGAAGGCAGCGGGAATGGCAAAAGCGCTTGGACAAAGAAATTTTTTTTGGTCAGGCATTTGGTTGAAGAAACGTAAAACAAGTTCAGGGACGAAGATTGGAATTTGATGGTTTTGGTTTTGTAGTTACTTCGTGTTCTTCGTGCCCTGGTGAAAGAAAATTGTATAGAACTATGAATGTAGCGATAAAATATGTCCCCCTCCTTTTCGAAGGGGAGAAAGATTGATGAGGTGGCAAAGCGTATGAGTGCAACCATTAGCGCAGTGATTGAGCCTTTAATTAGGAAAAAAATCTTCAACACTGAAGAAGAAGCTATCCAAGAGCTTACGCGAGAGTATATTCTGAGGCAGATTGCTATCCTGCAACGAAAGATTGGCCGTTTTGAGCGAAACTATGGGATGCGCTTCCAGCAGTTTTGCGACTATCTTCATGAGCGATCAGTCTTGCTGGAAAAAAGTAAGCTTTCAGCGGAACAACGCCAAGTGCTGGCGCGGGCCGTTATGCAAGAAGAGGATGACTGGTTGGACTGGAAAGTCGCACAAGAGATGATAGAGAGCTGGATAGGGCTCCAGCAGGAGATTGGAACTTGACTTCGTTGTCTTCTTTCCTGGGAACTTTGATGGCTACTCTTCAGTCGCACCCTATATGCAAGCAGGCAACCGTCGTGGAGACGAAAGTATTTTCCTCTGATCAATTCTTTCTTAAAGTTAGGGCGGAACTCACAGGAGAAAACCTATTTCAGGCACGGATTTATTACAACCAAGGACACATTGACTACGCTTACCAGCTCTTTGCCGATTTGCCAATTTTGCGCTGGGACAATAAAGAGGAGTTTCGCCATCTGGAGACCTATCCGCATCATCATCACGATGAGCATGGTAATGTCAGGCCATCACGTTTGACAGGAGATCCAGTCAGAGATATCGAGATTGTGCTCCACGATGTGTCCGTGTTCATTTCAGGATCCCCAGCCTCATAGCTTCCTGTCTTCAGATAACCAAGGGAAGGGCGTATTTGAAAAGCAGATATTAAACCACGAAGTACACAAAGGGGGGAGGCATGAAGTTTGGAATGTTATGGTTTTATAGTTACTTCGTGTTCTTTGTGCCCTTCGTGGTGAAAAAAATATGTAGTTGTCCTTACATGGCAAGTTATTTACTTAATTGTGGATGTCCCCAATCCTTACACTCACGCGGCCCTGTGGTTTTGGCCTAACTTTGCTAACTTTGTTCCATATGTTTTCTTTCTTGACAATTCTTGACAGTTGGATTGCCAAATGATAGCTTTTTTCGTAACAGAGGAGGTCGGGTATGCAAGAA
>JAIORJ010000198.1 GCA_021108185.1 Methanococcoides sp.
TGCATGGCCATGCTTATGCTCCGAAAGGGACGTATGCTACCCGGGCCGATGTTGGAATGAGAGTCGGAAACCTCTCTAAAAGTTTACGTGTTTTTGGCGATCGCTATTGGGAAAGAGGTTTCTTGGGCATGAAGATGACCAGGCCGAAACCTTTCGAGAAAATGTCTATTGTTTATGAGCGGGCCTTTGGGGGCTGGGATCAGAAGTCGGATAATCCCAAAAAACATTCCTGGGAACCTCGAAACCCCATTGGAACCGGATTCGCAGTAGAAGCGAAACATCTGGTGGGGCAAAAGCTGCCTAATGTCGAATATCCGAAAAGTCTCATCTCCTCATGGAAGCAAAGGCCCTGTCCAGCCGGATTTGGGCCTGTTGCGGGTAACTGGCAGCCTCGCCTGCAATTTGCGGGGACTTACGACAAAAAATGGGAGGAAGAAAGGCTTCCACTTCTTCCTGAGGATTTTGATGAGCGATTTTATCAGTGTTCTCCGCCTGATCAACAAGTAGCCAGATACCTTCATGGCGGAGAATTGGCAGAACTCTTTAACCTTACTCCTCATGGTCATCTCAAATTCCGGCTGCCGATTGTCAAGCTGCATTTCGATACTCATTTTGGCAGTGAAACCATATCTCATACTGCTAATTTACACACGGTCATTATTGAGCCTGACCATTCCAGACTCATCATGGTGTGGCATACGATGTTGCCGTGCCATTTTAAAGTATTAAAACTCGAAAAAACAACTGTAACCGACAGGGAGATATCAATGCCTTGCTGTCAATGAGAACTTCACTATTTTTATGCAAAATTCTGTATGTATCGTTGGTGTCAGCGCTCTAACGTCGATCGGGCTCAATGCACCTGCTACCGCGGCGTCAGCCCGTGCCGGTATCGCTCATTTCAATGAACATCCTTACATGATTGACCGGGAAGGTGTGGGTGATGATCACCTTGAAATCAAGGAAACAGAGGATTCGACAGACTCGATAATTTTTGGATACTCGCAATAAAGCGCAAAATCGGAAATAAGTGTGTGTTAATTTAATTCTGCTAAAAAAAATTATGGAAATTGCCCTTTTCCCACTTTTTTGATGGCATCCCTTGGCTGATATCAATGGTTGTTCCAACCTGATCGGCGCCATTGAATCCGGCCTCCCTGAGCCGGGTTCCTTTGACAACATGTTGTAGCTACAGATCGTACTTGACACACAAGCGAGGTTTTGAGAGACTTATTTTGCAGAAAATCGAGTTCCTATCTGTTTTCTGCCTATCCTTTATCCTTAGGGCCGTTGGGCGTTGCGTGCTGAGCGCCGACAAAGAGTTTGTGCTCCATTGCGGCGAAGCGAGCCTGGCATTGACACGCGCTTGCAAAATTCTCATTCGCGGCAACTATGTGTTCAGCTGTTCCTTCGGAGTGAATCGCATCATAGGGGGATCAGTCCAGCTAAACGGAGAAGGCGAATGTCTGTCATTAATCATACACCATACAAAGCCGACAGTATCTGGGGACGCGATAAGGAGGGTGTGCACGAGTGGATTGTAGCAGTCAAAGGGACGTTTGACATAAAACCAAATGGCAGCACTGTATTGGCGGAAGAACAGCTCGATCCGTTTTTCATACCGGAGTACCACGGAGAGGATGGTCAGTCGAGCGTGCGCTATGATACCGATCTTACTGCGATGAAACCGACAACGGATGTCTTGCTCAATGCAACAGCGTTTGCACCGAATGGACGGCCGAGCACCAATTTCCTGGTTTCTTTCCGTGTTGGTCCGGTGCACAAGACAATTCGCGCCTTGGGCAACCGATGGTGGGAGCCGACGATGTTCGGTAGCCGGCCTTCGGCGATGCAACCTGTGACAGAAGTGCCGATTGTTTACGAACGCGCCTATGGTGGATTCGACCAGACAGATCCTGACCCCAGTGGGCAAATAATGGATACGCGCAATCCAGTGGGTTGTGGTGTAGCAGCGGATGCCGATAATCGTATCGCCAAGCCTGTGCACAATTTTGAATACCCCAAAGGGAATGTGAAAAAGACCGGGCCGGCTGGTTTCGGAGCTATCGATAGTTTCTGGTCACCGCGCCGTGAGTTACAGGGCACCTATGATCAGACCTGGCAGGAAAATCGTCTTCCTTTGTTGCCTGAAAACTGGGATACCCGCTCGCTTCAATGCGCACCAATTGATCAACAACCTTCTTCGTATCTGCGGGGAGGTGAGTTTGTCGAGTTGATCAACCTGACGCCAGGCGGGGTGTTGCGATTCAATCTCCCCAAAGCAAACCTGACGTTCAGTACGCGATTTAAAACACTTGCAGGGATTCAGGCAAAGGAGCATCAAGGCCGGCTGACAACTCTCATCATTGAGCCTGACCATCTCCGCGTGATTATGGTGTGGATGAGTACTCTAACCTGCCGCACAGATGTCGACTATCTTGAGGAGACGGTCGTGCGTGAGAAACTGATCGCTTTATGACCACTTTAGTGCATATCGTAGCTACCGGTGCACGGACGCCTTTGGGCCTGCGGGCGGAGTCGAGTGCGGCTGCCTATCGAGCTGGCATTAGCGCAATGGGTGATCATCCTTTCATGTTAGACCGAAAGGGTGATCCGGTGCTGGGAGGGCTTGATTCAGAGCTTGATCCTGCCTTGACAGGCCCGCAGCGTCTACTTGCACTTTCCGAAAGCGCACTTCAGGAGGCGAGTGCGTCCCTGCCCCATGAGCATACACCAAACCTGGGAGTGCCCATTTATCTGGGCCTTCCGGAGTTGAGGCCCGGTTTTACCAAGAATGACGTTGATTTGATTCGTTCCGAGATTTCGCGTTCTGCAGGATTGACTGTCCCGATTTCGGAGGTGAAGACGTACTCTTCTGGTCATGCAGCGGGTCTGCTGGCAATGGCATCTGCCGTTAATGATATCCGACAGGGTGTGCGGGAGATATGCTTGATTGGCGGCATCGATAGCTATTTTCACACCGATACTATCACGTGGCTCGAGGGCAATCGGCAATTAGCAAGTGCAGATGCGCGCTCTGCATTTGTGCCTGGGGAGGGAGCTGGGTTTTGTCTGTTGATGCCCGAAAGAACCAGCCGGCGGCTGGGCTTGGATGCTCTGGCGACCGTACTTTCAGTGGATGTCGGCAGGGAAACTAAACTCATTAAATCATCGGATGTCTGTCTAGGTGAGGGTCTGACAAACACGATTCGCAATGCACTTTCCAGCATAAAACCTCCTGTTGAAACCATCAGTGATGTCTTCTGCGACATCAATGGCGAACGCTACCGCGCCGAAGAGTGGGGGTTCGTTTGCGTTAGGTTACCTAAGCACTTTGATGCCCCGACTCTATATCAGGCGCCTGCCGGATTGTGGGGAGATATGGGCGCTGCCTCTGGTCCACTATTCACGGTGTTGGCCTGCTGCGCTGCTTCGAAAGGATACGCGAAAGGATCCCAGGCCTTGATGTGGGCTAGCTCCGAGGGGGGTTATAGAGGTGCTGCTGTACTAAAATTCGATGATATGAAAAAAAACAGCAGTGGAGGTTTAAGACATGGGTAGTATAGGTATCCACCCTCCAGAGACGCCAGTCACTAAAGGCAGCAACGGCATTGCTAAAGCGACTGTACCGAACGTATGCAAGATGCCGGGTCCTCCAGCACCATTTGTACCGGCGCCCCTCCCGAATATTGGTAAGTCGGGCAGTTCACCCAAGGGGTATTCGAAGACAGTAAAGTTTGAAGGCCATGCTGTGGCCATATTCGGTTGCTCTTTCAATAGCGTGGGAGATATGGCCAGCAAGGGCACTGGGGGAGGTTTGATATCTGCCAATACCCACGGGCCCACAAAATTTATCACCCCTGGGTCACTTACTGTCAAGGTCGAAGGTAAGAGTGTCCACCTGCGTAGTGAATCGACGTTGAATAACTGTGGACCTAGTGGTACGCCTCCGAATACAGGCATGACCATAATGGGCGTGAAGCAAAAGAAACGGAAAATCGAGGATTGCCCTGGCCATACACTTAAGTGGGAAGACCTAACCGATGACGGCGAGAAGGATCGCAAAACGCGCCAAAAAGAAAAAATCAAAAAGCACAAGCAGGCAATTCGGAAACACGAATATGATTTTGAACACGGGACTGGTCCCGGGAATCCCACCGAGTCGTTACGTTTGGCCGTGGTAAGACAGAGTCAACTAGAAGACGATCAGTACGAGCAACGGGTTGCCGAACAAGTAAAAGCCAAATGGACAGGCGTTAAGTACTGGTGTACCCTGTGTCGACTTCAAGGCGATATCGACATTATCACTGAAGATGGTGTAATTAAGGAGTGCAAGAATACCGGGAGTGCGACGGCTCACCAAATCAAAAACCTAAATCTTGTGGGGGCGGCCATAATGACCGCATTGGGCGGTGCGTTTAAGGGGGTTCACGTGGCAGTTGCTGCTGCCAAGAGGAGCAGCATGAAGGATTCCTTGAGAGATCTAGGGGTAGCCGATCAGGTAAAGGAAATCCAGTCACATTAGCACTGCCGCGAGACGGTATATCAAATCTAATCGGGAATTGGATGGTGATGTGAGAGATTTAAACTGTGATCAGGAGCTTGACTATGGATATGTGCTTGGTTTTGGCTGAACTGGATCCAGCGGCAGTGGAAGCTGGTTTCGAAAGAGCTCAAGAATACCTCGGACGGTACTCATTTACTGAGAATCGAGACTCATCAGAAAAGCAGATTATGGAGTATCAGCGATCCACTGCCCGTTCTGAAAAAAACTGGCACAGATTTCTTGAATCTGGGCTCAATGAAGAATTGGCTGCTCTGCTTGAACGGCCTTATCAATGGCGAAGACTTGAGGGAGAGATCGAGATTGAGGACAATCGCCATGTTATCCAGCTCTTTCAGTACCCCGTATCGAAGACTAAAGCAGGGGTGTCAATCTTTTTTGACGCAAGCATGTATGACGCGATATACATGTCAAGGTCTGTTGAACAGAACCTAATCAATCAGAATGTAAAGGAAGATTTTATAAGTTTTTTGATCTTAATGGCAATGAGTTTTTCCGCCGATGCTTTTGCTCTCAAGTCATTCAGAGGGATTGAGGACCTTGTACTTTCGCTGAGCCTGAAAGACGTTCAATACTGGCTAACAGAACCTTCTGAAGGGTCAATTCGCCGATGGGTGTTTCTACTCGTTGGCATTCGTGAAGGGATCATCGATAGACAAGTGGTGGAGCAGATGTGGGTGGCAGAGCAAGTGAAGCAAAGTAGTGCTGGATACTTGATTTACGACGGAATTGTGTAAGACTTTTCTGTTCGCTTTTTTACGCTGAACAATCAAAGGCTATTGCGATGCTGCATTGCATTCGCATAGATAGGGACCATGTATCACAATAGAATCCCCTATGATGCGATTCCTTATATAGGAGCAATCGCGCCAAACACTTCACCCGCTCACATGGCCATTTGCCTTCTGTGGCACCAACGATCACACGATCAGTCTCAACAACACCACTTCACCGAACTCGGCTGTGGGGACGCGACCAACTTGCTGCCACTAGCCTTCTACAACCCGGCGTCCACCTTTACCGGCATCGACAGTTCACAGGCAGAGCTGGGTCGCGCACGCCTTGGGGCCGAGTGCTTAGGTCTGGAGAACATCCAGTTCATACTGAAGGACGTGCGAGACCTCGGTCCCGCGGATCTCGCACCGAGCGACTACGTCATCGCGCACGGCCTTTACTCGTGGGTACCCGCGGATGCGCGCGAGGCTATCCTCGCATATTGCGGCGATAGCCTGAAACCAAACGGACTCGCCTACATCTCGTACAACGCCCAACCCGGCTGGGCCATCCGTGGCCTGGTTCGCGAGGCCCTGATGCGCGACCGTACCGTGCGCGAGGCGCCTGTCGAAGAGAAGGCCCGGCGCGCCATCGCGCTCGCAGGCCGGTTGATTGAAGACCTGCCCTCGCAGGACTATGCTCATGCTGTGCTCCTGGCTGAAGAACTGGAACGCGTCCGCGACGGCAAGCCGTTCTATGTGTTTCACGAATACCTCGCCGAGGTCAACGAAGGGTTCTGGCTGCGTGATTTCGTGGAAGACGCGCGCCGGCATGCGCTCGATTACGTTTGCGACGCCCAGTTCTGCCGGTGGGAAGGGCACGTTCCGAGCGAGCTAAGAGCCGCCCTGGCCCAACGAGCTCTCGATTATGTCGAGCAAGAGGAGGCCGCCGATCTGCTGGGTGACCGCTACTTTCGAGCGTCCATCCTCTGCCGGGCGGATGCGCGGCGCAGCGACACGACGCACCAGGAAATTCTCGAAGAGGTCTACATTGCCACGTCCCTCGGCGCCGTTTCGGATCCGTTCGATCTCCGAGAGGGCGTGGTAGAGCAGTTTGAAGGCCAAGGCATCGCCGGTAAAGAACCACCGACGATCACCATCGACGCTTCGATAACGAAGGCCGCTGTCGTGCTTCTGTCGGCCCAGTGGCCCTTCGGGCTGCTCCTGGACGCGTTATGTGCCAAGGCCACTGAGATGCTCACCACGAATGGCTGTGAGGTGCTCGCCGGCGTTAGGTTACAGCTCGGGAACGACCTCTGCACCCTGTTTGAAGCCGGGCAGGTTGATTTTTGCCTGTGGGAGCCGGCGCACCAGGCGGAGATCCTCGAGTACCCTCAGGCACACGCCCTGGCCCGGTTCGAAGCGGAGCACCGGGAGGCGCTAACCACGCCCTACCACCTCCCCATTCCATTCGAACCCGGGGCTATGGCCTTCGTGCGTGACCTGGACGGCTCTCGGTCCCGGGAAGAGCTCCGGCAGGCATTCGGAGCGGAACTCGTGGATCAGACGCTCCCGATCTTGAGCCGGTGGGGATTACTGGAGAATGCGACTCCTGGAATCAAGGGGTCAGCATGGAAACATTGAGGTCAGACTCGATTTCTGTCTGG
>JAIORJ010000069.1 GCA_021108185.1 Methanococcoides sp.
ATGATCACCCTGAATGGATTATGAAGGAGAGAAGGACTATACATTTGCCAGAGGAAGCCAAGAGAAAGGTCAAACGAAAGCAACTTGAAAGATATATCCACCCAATACCTCCACAACTTGAATCTGTTTTAAGATATTTCTTCAAAGGGAAGAAACCACCTTCTCAACAGTCCAGGAATAACAATTTGAAACGATGGTGCAAAAAGCCAGGGAAGGTTATGAGATACATCTGCAGAAAGTACTATCGTTAAGACCATAGCAACCTTGATCGACATTCGCGGAAAGTCTGATAAAGTATCACCAATCATTATTTCATATGATCTGGTTCCTTTTTGCTGTTCTGGGTGCCTTTTTTGACGCCACTTACTTTATGCTGGTCAAGAAACTACTCAAAGAGGTTGACCAGTATGTTCTTGCCACCGGAACGTTCTTCTTTGGTTTTGTCATCCTCTTCACCATTTCCTGGTTCAAGGGATTTCCGCCCCTTGGAGATGGTTTTTTTCATTCTGTGTTCTCGACCACACTGCTCAATGTCATAGCAGTTGTTCTATCGTACAGGGCACTGAAGATCACAGACCTGTCCCTGACCATCCCGATGATCTCCTTTACACCTGCTTTCCTGATATTAACATCATTGATCATGCTTGGTGAATTTCCTTCCTCAAAGGGCATTTTCGGGATAATGCTGATCGTTGCGGGCTCTTATGTATTGAATTCGACCACCGACAAGCAAAACCTGCTAGACCCGTTAAGGGCGATCCTCAGGAACAAGGGGTCACTCTACATGCTGATCGTTGCATTCCTATTCAGCATCTCATCGAACTTCGACAAACTGGTTGTTCTAAATTCAGACATCTTCTTTGGCACATCAATCGTATGTTTGCTGATCAGCGTAACGTTCCTTGTGATCTCCCTATGCAAAAAGCCCAGCAACATAAAAATCGCATACGTCAATGATTTGCCCATTTTCATCCTAATCGGCATGATAATCGCCCTGATCGCTGTATCAATAAATATTGCCTTGAGCATGCAGATAGTCCCATACGTCATTTCCGTGAAACGATTAAATGCACTGTTCAGTATAGCATACGGGATATTGATATTCAAAGAGACAAACGTTCGGAGAAAAGGTTTTGGAGCCGCTATAATGACACTTGGTGTAATTATAATTTTTTCATTTTGAACGCGGCGTGCTGGAGGAGATAGATGGGGGAATTTCATAACAATTTTAGTGAATTTATTGAGACTGTCAGATAGAATTCCCTGGCAACAAATGAAAATTTTTGTGTTAAAGAGAGACATCCCCATCAGAATGGAATTTGAATTGTCGTCAGTGGGTTATTAATTATATTCAAAAAGGCGAGCAAGCTCACTTTGTCCAGAATAAGGAACGTGAAACCAGTTAAAAAATTGTTAAAAAATATATGGAACAGGGAAGTTCCTCTTTCCAGATGTTAAACATCTTTTCTTTGTTAAGTACCTGTGAAGGCGCCACTATATGATATTTAAGTCACATGACTTCACCCGTACATTTGGAAGATGTTTAAGATCAAAAGAATTAATAGATAAACTATAACCAATTGCAAAGGATCAGAAGAACTGAAGGCATGTCAATTATAATTAGATAATAGTTATGTCTCGCTATTTTTGATATGGAACAATTGGTCAATGATCATTTCCATGTAGGAATTTACTACTGGTAGGTCATCGATAGCATGTCTTTGAAGTAATTCCTACAAAACCATTTGAAAAGATCCCCACATCATTTCCAAACAATGATAAATACAGGAAGTTGACATATCATAACTATATATAAAGATCATCTGTGGGAGATGGGTGGATGCCGTTGAGTATGGAAAAAAGCAATTCGAACGGGGATAGTATCAAACTGAAGGTAGCTGAGGCAACCCAGGAAGATGTGGGTAAAGGTATTGTGCGGATCGATCCGAAACACAGGGAAATGATCGGCGTTGGAGAATATGAGGTCGTAGAGGTAGAAGGGGAGCGTAAGACATCAGCACTGGCGATAAATGCTGATCCGGTAGATGCCGGGCTTGATGTCATCCGAATGGATGGCCTTATGCGTGCCAATGCAAAGATCAGTATCGGTGATCATGTAGAAGTTAGAAAAGCGGAGTGGAAGGAAGCAATTAATGTCACTCTCGCACCTGTGAGCAAAGGAATGCACATTTCAGCTTCAAGTGATATACTTGCATCTGTTTTCAGGAACAGGACCGTATCAAAAGGGGATTTTATCTCTACAACAAATTTCAAGAGGTCAAAGAGCGAGCCTGCCAGAAGCATGATGTTAGAGGATATGTTCAGTGACCTATTTGATTACTCATTTGGCCTGGGTGAGATCAAGATGCAGGTGATCTCAACATCTCCAAAGGGCATTGTAAAGATCACTGATCTGACCGAACTCAAACTGCTGCCTGAAGCTGTAGAACTTCCCCCGGAGCAGTCTATACCAACTGTGATGTATGAGGATCTGGGTGGTATCAAACCAGCAATTTCCAAAATAAGGGAGATGATAGAGCTTCCGTTAAAGCATCCGGAGCTATTTGATAGGCTGGGCATAGAACCACCAAGGGGAGTACTGCTGCATGGCCCTCCCGGGACCGGCAAGACAATGCTGGCAAGGGCAGTTGCCAATGAATCTGATGCTTATTTCGTATCTATCAACGGTCCCGAGATCATGTCAAAATACTATGGCGAGTCCGAGCATCAGATACGTGAGATCTTCGATGATGCCGAACAGAATGCACCTGCGATCATATTCCTTGACGAAATAGATTCCATCGCACCGAAAAGAGCAGAGGTTACCGGAGAGGTAGAAAGGAGGGTCGTCTCACAGCTTCTTTCATTGATGGATGGGCTTAAAGAGAGGAAGAATGTCATCGTCATTGGTGCGACCAACCGTCCGGAAGCCCTGGACCTGGCCCTGCGTCGTCCCGGGAGGTTCGATCGTGAGATAGTTTTGCATGTGCCTGATCAGGACGGCCGACTGGAAATATTCCAGATACATACCCGCGGGATGCCACTGGCAGATGATGTGGACCTTAAGGCACTGGCTGAAACTACCTATGGGTTCGTGGGAGCGGACATTGCAGCCCTTTGTCGAGAAGCGGCAATGAGCACCCTCAGGAAGGTCCTTCCCCAGATCAACCTCGAAGATGAACACATCCCGGTTGAGATCCTTGAAAAGCTCAGCGTGACATCGGAAGATTTCAAGTTGGCACAGAAGGATGTGGAACCTTCCGCCATGCGTGAGATCATGATCGAGACGCCAAATGTGGGATGGGACGACGTAGGGGGATTGGAAGATGTCAAGGAACTGCTCAAGGAAGCTGTTGAGTGGCCTCTGAAAAATCCGGAATCGTTCCAGCGTATCGGAGTGGAATCTCCAAAGGGAGTCTTGCTGTATGGCCCACCTGGAACCGGCAAGACCATGCTGGCAAAGGCCATCGCTCATGAATCAAAAGCTAATTTTATAACCGCAAAGGGAAGCGACCTGCTTTCAAAGTGGTATGGGGAATCTGAAAAGCACATCTCAGAGATGTTCGCACGTGCCCGTCAGGTTGCACCATCCATCATTTTCCTTGATGAGCTTGATGCACTTGCACCCATACGCGGAGGAGCAATGGGAGAACCGCAGGTTACCGAACGTATCGTGAACCAGTTACTCTCAGAGCTTGACGGTCTTGAAGAGTTACACGGTGTTGTTATCGTAGGTGCTACGAACAGGCCTGACATCATCGATCCGGCACTGATCCGCCCGGGAAGATTTGACGAAATAATACTTGTTCCGGTGCCAGATCTGCCAGCCCGGCGTAAGATCTTTGAGGTCCATACCAGAAAGATGGCACTTGCAAGTGATGTCAATATAGATGAACTGGTAACTTCAACAGACAAGTTTACAGGAGCTGATGTTGCCGCTGTCTGTAAAAAAGCAGGACGCTTTGCCCTTCGTGAAGACCTCATGGCAAAAGAAGTCTCACAGAAGCACTTCTTGAAAGCGATAGAGGAAACAGGAGCATCAGTTACCCCTGACATCATGAAATATTATGAGGCCCTTAAAGGTGACCTTAAGACCAAAAGATCAAGGGAGATAGAGAGTCCTGTCTATGGCTGATATTTAAAGAGGATAGGCTCAGGTCATAAATTGTAAGACGATCAAAAACAAAACCAATTGGTTCTGTAGAGATCATCTTCCCTAAATTCACCCGTCTTCGGTCTGGTATATTATATTACATCATTTCTTTTTGTGTTTGTATGGGTACAACTCCAGAAGCATCACCAATTACATTGACGAGTTCGGTATCTGTACCAACGATGATCTTTGTGCCATTTTTCAGTGCAGCAACGGTCGATTCGAGTTTCTTATAATCGACTGCATTATCGACAAAGTATTTTTGAATTGATTCGTTGACCAGCTTTATTTGTTCAGCATCGGCTTTTGCGACTGCTGTTATTGCATACGCCTTCCCATTCGCTTCGAGAATTGCAGCTTCTTTGAGTCCTTCGGCCTTCTTGATTTCCGCACGTTTGAAACCATCTGCCTCAATTTCGGCAGCATTCGCAAAATCAGCAGCAGCGATCTTTTTGTTGTTTGCTTTCACGACTTCGTTCATTGCCTCTTGGACATCCTGAGGGGGTTCAATTCTTTGAATCTCAACACGAAGAATATCCACACCATAGCTTTTTGTTTCCTCGTTTAATATTTGTTCCACGCTATCGTTTATTTCAGCACGGTTCTCGTTCGCATCGGTCAATGTCATTTTACCAATAACCGCCCTAAGTGTGGTTCGTGCAAGTGAGGAAAGCTGACGTTTGTGGTCATCGACGTGATAAAGTGCAGCCTGCGGGTCCTTTACCTTATAATAAACTACAGCATCAACGATTGCGTTCAGTTTGTCACTTGTGATAACCATCTGCGGATCGACATCCACCATTTGTTCGGTAATGTTCACGATCCTTACTTTGTCCACGAATGGGATTAAAAAATGTAATCCGGGTTCAAGTACCTTTGTGAATTTACCAAAACGCTCGACCACACCATATTCAATCGGTCTGATCTGTGCAAAAATGATCGGGTTTGATCTAAGTTCTCTATTTGACATTCTCTGCGATTTTTCTTCGAAAGACATAGACATCACTCCTTATTTTCAGTATAAGATTAAATGAAGATTGACCGATTCCAGACTATTGCGGAGTCCTTGGAATTAAATTATGGAAGTTATAATAGATAAATTTGTCCGCAAGATGTGGTTATCATCAAGTGTAGAAATGGAGCATGGAACCTATAAATAAATGGAAACAGATACTAAATGTAGATGGATGAAAATGACTGTAAACCAAAAAAGCTGAGACTTTTTCCCTTACTCCTCATAACCTTCATCGACACCCTTGGTTTCGGAATAGTCATCCCCTTCCTTGTTTTTCTGGTGGACCAGTTTGGAGGGAACGCCATTGTTTACGGATTCATCGGTGCCATGTATCCGGCTTTTCAGCTAATAGGGGCACCCATACTTGGAAGATTGTCTGACATTCACGGAAGGAAGAAGATATTGTTCATAACCCAGGCAGGAACATTATTGTCCTGGATAATATTCCTGCTTGCATTTTTCACTCCTTTGAAAACTCTGGTTACCGTGGATTCCACAGTCCTTGGATCATTTATCATCACAATACCCCTTCTCATCCTTTTCATAGCAAGGAGCTTTGACGGGCTTACGGGAGGAAATATAGCCGTAGCAAATGCTTACCTTGCAGACATAACCGAAGAAAAGGACCGTAGCAAGAACTTTGGAAAAATGTCAATTTCCGCAAACTTGGGGTTCATAATAGGACCCGCACTAGCAGGACTGCTTAGCATAACGATCTACAAAGAACTTATTCCAGTACTTGCTGCTACCCTCATATCCCTGGTAGGAACTATTGTGATACTGCTATATCTACCGGAATCAAGGCAATGCAAAATAAGAACGACAAAGAAGATCAGTTTCAGAGAAGTGATAGGAATAAAGAACATACCATACATGTTGTTGTTATATTTCCTGATCTTTTTTGGATTCAATATATTCTATACAGCATTCCCGCTTCATGCCATAAGATCCCTTCAATGGACAGTTGCTGAAATGGGGATATATTTCTCAGTACTTGGGATCCTGATGATAATAGTACAGGGACCTATACTCAGCCGAGCGGTGAAAAAGTATCCAGATGTTCACCTTGCCATAGCCGGAAGTGTTGTCCTTGGTACGAATTTCGTCCTGCTTGCATCCGGGAACGTTGCCCTTACATATCTTGCAGCTGCCTTCTTTGCACTTGGGAACGGCATCATGTGGCCTTCGATCCTGTCCATAATCTCAAAACTTGCCGGAGAAGATCATCAGGGTGCGGTACAGGGTTTTGCCAGCAGTTTTTCAAGCCTGGCCAGTATTCTAGGACTGATATTAGGAGGATTCTTCTATGAGATATTTGGAGGAAGAGCATTCATGGTAGCTGCAGTGATCATTTACACAGTATTCCTGCTGTCCTTCAGGATGCTTTCCTTTGGAAACAAAATGCAGGAAGAGACAGGAAAATAAATTATAAAAAAGTAAAGGAAAATAAAGAAGGCAGTCCTGACAGTACCTCTTCCCGACCTGCTATTTTTTCAGATGCCAAACATAATAGCTTTGCTGAACCTCAGTATCTTCGTCTGAAAGAAGGGTGATCCCCAATTCCTTCTTATCGATGAACTTTTTGTGCGATGCCTGGCTGTCTTTACTTACACCGATCACAAGAGCATTTTCTTTTTCGAACTCACCTTTAAGTTTCGTAAATTCCATGGCCTCTATGCTGCAGCCAGATGTGTTGTCCTTGGGATAGAAATA
>JAIORJ010000026.1 GCA_021108185.1 Methanococcoides sp.
TCTCGCTTTGCTGCGAATCGGAATATAATAGTCAGTATTTATTGTCAGTAAATCGCTTTCAAATCAGAGCTGTTCCACGTTTTTTGAATAGGATACCCGGCAACGGCTTTTAAAAAAGTTGTTTTTCCACATCCAGATGGACCTAAAATTGCGGTTATCGAACCTTTCTCAAATGAGCATGTTATGTTTTGTAGAACAGGTTCATCTGAGAATGAATGCCCCAAGTTTTCGATAACTACACCATTTTGGTTATCTGCTTTGCTTATAGAATGAACTGTGCTCATTACCTTGACCTTGGAATAAAATCTATCCTAAATGCTTGAGATACATCCACATCTTTCTTAAGAAAGCCGCTATTTCTTAAAAGTAGGTACATTCCATCCCAAACATCTTTATCCATCCAACCAATATGCTTTTCATCAGGTACTACCAAGGAATAACTAGCATCAAGCATTGTTCTTTCGTGTTTTTCATTTAATAGGCCTCCATAACGAAGTGTATATTCTACGGCCTTATCACGGTTTTCGAAGGCAAACTTCCAGCCTTCTAATGTTGCCGCTACGACACGCTTTACCATATCAGGATTAGTTCGAAGCATTTCTTCTGTCGTAAAGAGAGCATCGGCATACAAATTAACCCCATAGTCACTTGGCCAAATAAGAGTTACTGTGTGCCCCTTTTCTATTGCTGTAATTGGTTCATTAATTGAATATCCTGGCCAAACATCAACTTGACCGGTTAAAAGCGGTGAAATATCAAACTTCACAGGAACTTCTGTTAGTTCATTCGGTGAAATATTTGCCTTGCGAAGCATTGCCCTATAGGTTAGCTCTTCATTCCCACCAAGTTTTACCCCAATTTTTTTTCCTCGAAATTGTACAACACTAGAAATACCTGTCTTTTCTAATGAAAATAAGACGAAAGGACTTTTTCGATAAATAACTGCAATTGCGACAACTGGAATACCTTTTTCCCTAGCAATAAGTATTTGATCCGCAGCGGTAACTCCAAAATGATCAGAGCCAGAAGCCACCATTTGAATAGCTGGAAAATCTATCCCACCAGGATGAAGGGTAACATCCAAACCCTTTTTAGCATAAAGACCAGATTCTTTTGCATAGTAGAAGCCAGCAAATTGGGCCTGATGTAGCCATTTTAATCTAATATTTATTTTCTCTGACGCATCTTCTGGCTTCTTACTGCAACCCGTTTGAAGGGAGAACAAAAGTAGAAGTAAAATGAAAAAGAGCCAGCTTAGCTTGTTAAGCATAGTTGTTCCAATTCTAATAAACGGGATATCGGGTTGACTCCAGTGGCTACAAGATATAGTGTTTGGTCATGGAAGACTATCCTGGGTCGTTGGCAGAATTTGAGGAGTGGTTCGTGACCGAGGCTGCTTGCTTGGAATACCTGACCAGACTGCGTTGGCCGGATGGGTTTGTGTGCCCACAGTGTAGGGCAAATGTAGCGTGGCGGACGAGCCGAGGGTTGTGGTGTTGTCAACGCTGTGGCGTCCAGACTTCCGTGACCGCTGGCACGATTTTCCATCGCACCCGTAAGCCATTGCGTTTGTGGTTTCGCACGATGTGGCACATTACCACACAGAAATACGGTATCAACGCTCTTGGCCTTAGACGAGTCGTTGCGCCAGGCTGCTATGAGACATCTTGGCAGTGGTTGCACAAACTCCGAAGGGCTATGGTGAGACCGGGAAGAGACCGACTCTCTGGGTACGTTCAAGTAGACGAAACCTATGTCGGTGGACGCAAAAAAGGTGGTAAGCGAGGTCGAGGGGCAGAAGGAAAAGCTCTGGTCGTCATCGGTGTTGAGGATAAAGCGCCAAAGGGAATCGGACGGATTCGCCTCCAGCATGTGGCGGATGCTTCTGCAAAGAGCCTTGGGGGCTTTATGCAAGCAATGATCGAACCGGGGAGCGTGGTGAGGACAGACGACTGGTCAGGATATACCAAGCTGCCGACTTTGGGGTATAAGCGGGAAGTACTTCCCTCTATGGAACTCAAGCTTCCTCATCTCGTTGCCTCTCTGCTCAAGCGGTGGCTTCTTGGCATATACCAAGGCGCGGTCTCAGGCCTACGCACCTTGCCTACTATCTGGACGAGTTCACATTCCGCTTTAACCGCCGCACGTCACGCCAACGCGGCAAACTTTTCTATCGACTCGTACAACAGGCGCTAATGGTTGACCCTGTGTCAGAGAACGAACTCAAAGCCGAAATCCCCTCGGAAGAAAATTTCGACGAACTGGAATTGTAACACCACAATATATAGGGGTCACTGGAGTCAACCCGATATCCCGTTTCTAATATTATGATTATTCATTAGTAGAACCTCCTTTTAATCAAAGAATTCCTTGCAGCTCTGCTGCGGGGTTAAAAATGCGAGCGAAGCGAGCTTCCTTTTGAGTCCAGAGCTTGCTCTGGGGTTCATACGCTTTAATTTTGTAGTTTATTTTTCGTATAATAAGTAATTATATGATTTTTGTTTAAATACCACACATAAAAAATAGTGACAACAAAAATGTCATTTTGTATGTTTTATTGTAACCGTTCACGGTTTACAGTTATCGGTTCACGGTTCCATGCTTCAAGGTTAGAGAACAATGAAGAAATCAAGGCAATCAACTGTGAACCGACAACTGTGAACCGACAACCGTGAACGGTTACAAATGGAGATAAACGTGCACGGAGTGGAGTGGCTTTCTATAAAATTCAGCCTATGAGGGAATACGCACGATCTTTGATGCAGGGACAAGTGAACTTTTTTTGCAGTTCGGGAAGTAATTCGCGAAGAATGTTATATGTGATTATATGTGGATGCGCTATGCCAATTGCTTCACCGTGCTTGTCGGCAATACGAATAAGCAGTTTTATTTGTTTTCTGATAAAATCAGGTTCCTGAAAATGATCAATAAATACATCTCGTTGAGCAAAAGGAAGCTGCAAGAGGCGGGCGGATGGTTTGCAGAGACTTTCCGATGTTGTGAGGCTTTCAATGAAAAACGGCTTGGTGTCAGAAACGGCTTGGTCAAATCTTGAATAGAGAAACACCGTTTTTTCCCCTGCATTTCAGTTGTTTAAAAAGATCATCAGGTCTTAAGGGATAACTGTTTCCTCAACATCATTTATGAATATTTTTTTACCTTTCCCAAACTTCCAATCATCCGATTCTATGACATTTACTGCTTCAAATTTTATTTTCTATCAACTTCAGGCATATATTTCTCACCTTTATCGTATTCGATACTAATCTGCGGTTTCGCCGAGAATTGCTGAGATTTGACACAGGTATTTGACTTTTTTATTCTTTCTCTTCTATATGAATAGGCACCTTAACGATTATTGGCATATGGTCCGAAACCATCGCAAATCCACCTGTTTCAACACGATTTCGCCAAATTCGAGAACGTGCATTGTCTGGTTGAATGGAATAATAGAGTGGCCCTGCAAATGCGTAATCTAGAGTCAGTGTAGGTTCTTTTGCCAAGCCAGAAGCTTTTGTTCCAACCTTATGATCAGGGATTAAGTCGAGAAAATTACGCTTTTTAATATAATTATATTCCTCTGATTCTGGAGTGAAGTTGAAGTCACCGGCAATGACCCAAACCGGTTTATGACGATCTGTAGCTTCTATTTTAGGTTTTAATGGATATTCTTCATCCCTTAATTTATAATTTTTCACTTGTTTCCAAGAATTGTATCTTGAAATAATATCGTTAAATACAATGTCGAGTTGTTTCAATCTTCTAATGCATGCCTCTTCGTCTTTAGAAGGAATACCTTCTCGTTCATTAAATAATGTAGTCAAATGGAGGTTTACTATAAAAAGGTCAAGTGGTTTCTTAAGTTTTCCTTCAGAACTGCTTAATGTACCATCAAGGACTATATGTGTTACGATAGCAGCTCTTGGTTCTGTATTTCGATCACCAAAATAAAGACCTTGTTCAACAAAAACTATCTCAGATGAACATGATATTTCCGATTTGTTATATGAATTACTATCTCCAGCCTCGCACATCTTTTCGATATTATTGAGCTGTGTTGAACTGTCTGTCTCTTCAGAAAAAGTATTTTTTTTCACAAAGTACTCTTGGAGTTTAATTCCTATTTTAGGAATACTCCAAACAGGAAAAACAGAAACATCATTTCGAACCAAAATGGCATTGCCTTGTGCGAAATATGTCTTATCACTCCAGCCACTGTTTTCTGCTGTTATAACTTTATTCCATTTTGCTTGAGCTGAATGTTTTAAAGTATCTATAAGCGGAAAAAATTGAAAATTATACCCTAAATTTTCAAAGAATTTTTCAGCAAAAAGATTTTTAGCCTGTTTAAAGTCGCCATTTTTTTCATATTGAACTACTTCCTGCAAAGTTACAACATGTGGGTAGTTACCGATTTGAGTTATGAGTAGAATCAAAGCATTTTGCAAGCGGTATCGAAATTCCTCTCTGCATTGAGGCGGTTCTTTTGTTTGTTGATTACTATTTTGTGGTTTCCACTCAGGATTACTTGGAAGTTCAAGGAGTTTTGCACCTCCAACATTCCAATTCGCTAAAAAAAAATCTAAATCTCTTTTCTTCGTTTTTTGGGTCATTTCAGTCACTCCTATTAAGGTTAAGGTATGTTCTCAAATAAGTGCCCAGAAGAACAAATCTTAAAATCAATTTTTCTATATGCATTATCGAGACTTGATTGAAGTTTTTTAATCTCCTCTGGATCAGGACAAAAAACAAGAACCACTCCGCCTCCCCCAGCTCCCAAAGGAAAAGATTCAGCACCGAATCTCTCACATTGACCTTGGATATCCCAACAAGTCTCACTCATATATTCTTTACATAACGTTATTCGAAGCTGGCGATAATTTTTTATAGAATGGTTTACTTTATCCCAATCTTTTAAACGAATTCCTTCCCTGTATTCATAAGCAATTTCTAACTTATTTCGATGAAGCATTAATCCTTCGCTCGTGGTCAACTTTTTCCGCCAAATCTTATTAATATCAGTACTATCTCTATGTTTTCCGCTGTGGTATAGGCTCATGCGGTTCTCTATTTCAAAATAATCTTTTTCATCCAATAGTACGTCTCGGATTGAAGAACCATAGCTTCCAGATTGCCCTGGAATTCCCCAAGGAAACCATATGTAGTCTGTTACACCACCGTACACCACACTTGACTGTTCTTGAGTGCCTGTAATACTTATTCCCATATCCTGTTCAAGTATAGAGGCCATGGAAATAATCTGTTCTGGGGAAAAAAGATCATCAGCCAACTTGTTTGCAAGAAGGCAGACCGCGGTAGTTGCTGTCGCCGACCCGCCTAGACCTGCCGATTGGATACCTGGCACAAGGTTATGAAGAACAATTTTTACACCTTTCAGACCAAACAACTCTAGAGCTTTTATCAACCAGTATTCTTGTCTATATGGTACCTCCCCTGGCTTCAATATGTGTTCGGTTCCATAATCATGTGATTCAATACCAATTTTTCCATCTTCAAGGGGATAGGCCTCAGCGACACAACCTAAATTTATACTAATTCCTACAGTTCTTGGTAAGGTTTTAGACCAATAACGAGCTATATCGTCAGATTCTTCGAAGGCTTTTCCAGTATCATGCCAAAAACATTGCTGAAACTCTCGCAGATCAAGGCTTGAACCTGGGCCATCAATTCTATTGTACGCAGTCAATCTTGGGACAACCTGTTTTTTCTCTAATTCTTTTAGAACTGGGTAAAGATCTTTCACATAATACCTCCTATGAATGAAAAGATTTGTTTTTTTAAATAAAAATAGTTCTTACGAGGGTTCGGTGTAGCACGTTGTCTCAGGGAATTCTTTATTCAGATCTTTTCTAAGTTTCTTGAGTTTCGTTAACAGGCAATGTGAATATATCCATGTGCCAATAATTACAAAACTACTCGCACCAACCCAGGCCCAATAAAACATGCCATTACCTTTTGGATTCCAGAGTCCAATGCCAGCAGGAATCAATACAAACATGGACGAGAGTAAAGCCGCCACTCCTCCAACAGGATTGCGGTTTGAAAAAACAATTTTCTCCCAACGTCTTTCTTCTTGAGGCACATCTGGATTACATTGCAGAAACATCCCGGCCCTCTTGATGGTAAAATCTTCACCAATAATGTATAGATCAAAAATCAGAACGACAAGAGTAATTAGGTAAAATAGAGATTTGGTGGGAGACCCAGCAATGGAAAGACTTCCTATGCCAAAAAGCCCAATGATAAACGTTAATTTCATTCTAATATATACCGTTCGCCGCAACTGTTTCGCGGCGATTTCATCTCGCAAACCCTTAAAAAAGTCCCCGTTGTCTCTTGGCATAACTCTTCTCGACGTTAAGGTTAAAGAGTAATTTTAGTTGCTGATCATATTAAATAGTGATTACTTCATCTATTTTTTTATGATGATTTCAAGATAATTTGTTTCCCGCCGAACAAGTAATTGTATGATTTTCCGTTTAAATACCACACATAAAAAATGGTAACAATAAAAATGTAATTTTGTATGTTTGTAACCGTTCACGGTTTACAGTTATCGGTTCACGGTTCCATGCTTCAAGGCAATCAACCGTGAGGCGTGAACCGTGAACTGTAAACATAACAACCTGATTAGTTATCATGCTTCAATCGTTGCATAGTTCATTGAAAAAACTGTGAACTATGAACCGACAACCGTGAACGGTTACAAATGGAGATAAACGTGTGCGGAGTGGGAGTGGCTTTCTATAAAATTCAGCTTATGATGGAATACGCACGATCTGTGATGCAGGGACAAGTTGAACTTTTTTTTGC
>JAIORJ010000127.1 GCA_021108185.1 Methanococcoides sp.
GCCAAAAGAATATATCTGCTAAGTACCTGAACAAACTCCTGGCTTTGAAGCGCTTATCACAATCTACATCCTATTAGTTACATCCTTCATATTCAGGGGGTGTAGAGTTTTAAAATATTATTTGCAACCTCTTCAAATGAGTATTTATGCCCCTCTTCTATAAAGCGGTGTGGAAAATTTATATCCTCTTTAAGTTTTTTCAGGTTAAGGTTTACTTTGGCTGTCAGTGATTCGATCACATTTTCATCCAAATCCACCAAGTTGTCCTCAAAGGGGATGACCTCCTTAAGCCCGGAATGATTCATAGTTACTGGAACAAGTCCTAGAGCCATCCCTTCAGCGCAAACCATTCCAAATGATTCAGGGAATATGGAAGGGATAATTATCATGTGATTTTGTTGCAGTATATACGGCAGTGTATCGTGATCCAGCTTCCCGGTAAATACCACCTTATCCTTTGGGATTCTAGATGCAAGTTCCATGTACTCGTTTATTTTACCATTTTCCCTTAATTTGTCCCAGAATTCTTTGCATAATTCAAGCGGCTCTTTTTCATGTCCGTTTTCCAGATACCTACCGTTTTCAATGATCATCTCAACAAGGTTTTTGTTTCCCGTGATCAGCGCATTTGAAAGGAGTTCCAAGGGATAACGGAATTTACCATAACCTATTATACTAACAACCGTTTTAGGGGACTCACGGAATATGTACGGGAGGCTCATAATAAGAAGCTGTACTCCCTTGGAGATAATGAGCTTCCCCACATAACATATACCCTTTTCATCTTCCCCTATTTCCGGGATTTTCTCTACCAGATCCCTATCAAACTCCCTGTAATCAGCATTTTTCTCAGTATCTAAAATTAGCTCATAGAGATTTTCTATACAAGTTTCACCCTGTGCTTTTTCAAAAAGGATTTTGTTTACCAGTGAAGTGGTCCCTTTTGAAGATAGAACTTTACGTCTGGCAATTTCATTGAACTGCTCCTTTGTGAAATCGGTTTTGAATTGCTCTAAGTTTACTCCTGCAGGGACTATTTTTATCTTAGGCCCATCAAAGAAACTTTTGTATTTTCCATATACTTCTTTACATCTTTTTTTTATGTATTCACTTTGGATTACGATACTCTCGGCATCTAAGAACCCTTCATAGGAAAGTTCCATATACCTTTCATCTTTTGCCACAGTATAATTAAGTGAACTTCCATGCCCGATAATGATATAGGGGGTACCTGTTATCTCTTTAACTTTTTTCATTATATAAGGTGCGATGGCAAAGTGATTGGCATATATTATATCCACGTTATTTTTCTCTATGAAGGATACTAAGGAAATAACATTATGCTCAATGTATCTTTCCAGCTCCTCATTAGTTAGGTCAGGAGTGATCTTAACCTTGAATCCTTCGTAATCATCGTATACGAAAACCGGCAACAGTTCTCCTATATGTGGTCTGACAGCTGTAAACCCGGTTGATGAAAAACTTCTTTCATCTTTTGTATCTCCTCTTTCATCCAATGTGATGAAATTTTTCACCCCTTCAATATATTCAAAGTTATTTTCCTGAGAAAAGAGAAATACCCTATGTTGCTTTGAAAATTCTCTGGAAATATTTAGAGCAAAAATATTGCTCCCGCTTCCATGAAGATAATATCCATGCCAAAATAATATGTTTATATAATCCCTCCCTTGAAAATGATTGATCTGTATTAATCCCTTCAATCAATTAATCCCACTCATCTATTTTTTATCACAAGATCCAAGTTTCTTCTTTCCATCACCGGCCAAGTTAATTTCCCAACTGCAAGGGTTATATGGTGGGATTTTGTCAGGCTCTTTGAGATTCATTGCTGTTTTTACCCTTTCGGTAGGCGTCATTTGATTATAATACATGTGGAAATATATATTATTTTATCCAATTCTCCAACCTCTCCCTCACATGAGCATTGAGAGTGAACGGCTTATCACTGTTTGCATTCTGCTTAATGTAATGAAAAGTGCCATTGGAGAATTCTATTTTCTTCCATTTAACATCTTTAATGCACCCCAGTTACCAAAAAATGATGCACATTCACTGAAATATTCCCAGAAACATTCCACATTTACTAGATTGTTTTAAGTTAATTCTTAGACCTTCAACAATCATTCATTCAAAAAACCATCGAGCCTTCTGATACCTTCCTCGATATTCTCAAGGCTGTTCGCGTACGAGAACCTGATATAACCTTCCGCACCGCTGCCAAAGTCAATTCCCGGAGTCACAGCCACCCCCGCTTCGTTTAGTATCCTGCGGCTCATCTCCAGAGAATCCGAACCGAACTCACGTGCATCGGCAAGAACATAGAAAGCACCCTTTGGCTCGTACCCTATATTGAACCCTATATCTTTCAGGCGTTTCAGAAGATACTTCCTGCGCTCATCATAGGTAGCCACCATCTTATCCACATGATCCTGTGGGCCTTCAAGGGCAGCAATACCCGCTTCCTGAACGAAACTATTGGCACAGATAAAAAAGTTCTGCTGTAATTTCTGCAACACCCTCATACAATCAGGCGGAGCTATCAAATAACCAAGCCGCCAGCCTGTCATACAGTATTTCTTTGAAAAACCGTTCAGAACGAACGCATTATCAGTATATTCAAGGATGCTGTGGTCCTCGCCCTCATACACAAGTCCCTGATAGATCTCATCCGAAATGATAGGAACATCCCCAGCCACTTCAGCGATTCCCTGCATCTCCCTTGAGGACATGACATAACCTGTGGGATTTGAAGGACTGTTCACAAGGATAGCTTTCGTATCCTCTTCCATATTCTCGGAAACAAGTTCTGGTGTCAGCCCGAACCCGTTCTCCTCAGAAGTATATGCTAAACTTGGAACAGAGCCAAGAGCTGTTGCAAAATTCGGATAACACGCGTAATGAGGGTTCGGAAGCAGCACCTTGTCACCCTGGTCCAGAAGAGCCATGAAACTGAGCATAAGAGCAGGACTGGTACCGGAAGTTACAAGCACTTGTTCGGGAACCAGGTCGAGCCCGAACCGGTTATTATAATCATCGACTATCGCAGTTCTGAGCTCGTAAATGCCCAGACTGTGAGTATATCGTGTCTTGCATGAGGTCAAAGCCTGATGAGCAGCCTCACATATATGAGGTGCTGTTGGAAAGTCCGGCTCCCCGATCTCAAGATGCACCACATCTTTGCCTTCGTGTTCCAGTTTCTGTGCACTTTCAAGAACTTCCATCACATAGAACGGAGGAATATTGACCGATCTTTTGGATAAGGATAAATGATCCATATTAGTAAAATCTCCTGATATTAAAAATAATAATGTATTCCTGATGAGATAATACTTAAGGATGTCTTATATAATTCATTGAAAAGGCCAATATATTGAGGAGAAGGATATCAACCCTCTTCGCAATACTCCTTGACATCAGCAATGCATGCCTCGTATAATTTTTCCCTGAGATCAGGCACAGCAGAAAGAGCCCGGGTCCAGTCCGGCATCAGCACATCAGAAGGATCATGTCTGTAATCATCACCAGAACTTCTTATCACACGTGCGAACATATCCACATATGTCTCTTCCTCATGCCTGTTATAATAAAGCCCATTGCAAAGAGCATCCGCATGATATCTTCGGATAAGGTCCTGACCTAATCGTTTATATCTGACATGGATCCCATGGAGGTATGCCTCTGAAATACGGTTATCCGTAGACTCTGTCACAACGCGCATAAATGTTGTGAAGATATCACCTACCATCTTGCAAAGACCTTCTGATCTATTTGCACCTATGTCCTGATGTTTGTGGTCATAATAACCCAGATCGATCTGACATATCTTTTTTGTTGTAGCGTTCCTGTAAACCTCTGCAAGAAGACCAACTTCAAGACCCCAGTCGGCAGGAATGCGTATGTTCATGGCAAGGTCACTGGTCATAGCGAACTCCCCTGCAAGAGTATACCTGAAAGCAAGGAAATATCTCAGAATATCTGCTTTAGAATCGGATTGCAAAGTATCGAGCAAAGGACGTACAAAAAGTCGGAAAACGCGCCCATGCATGGCCATGCCATCCATATCTATCCTTGCATAGTAACCTTTATTGAAAAAGAAATTAAGTTCGGTCTCGACAATAGGATAAAGGAGCTTTGCCGGAAAATCCACCGAATATGTCACAATGTCCGCATCGTGGTAAGCAATGGCATACGAATCAAGAGTTGCTATGCCGGTAGCTATCCAGACATCCTTTCCCTTTCCCTTAAAAGATGTAAGATCGATACCTTTCTTTTTCATATCGAAAATGATCTGCTTTATCCTTGGACCATCGCACCATACGATAATATGGGGAAGTTTAAGGTCTTTAAAATATTCGACCACATGCACATACTGTTCAGTGTTTTCAGCCGCCAGAGCGATCACGACCTGACTTAGATAAGTGCATTCATTAAGGTCTGTGATTATCTTTTTGAGAGGCGGGTTCTCAACTTCCTTATAAAGAATAGGAATGATAAGTGAAGCAGGTCTGCTTACCTTTAGCCCCTCTATTCTTTTAACAAGCTGTTCTTTGTCGATACAAAAATCATGAATCGTTGTAATGTATTCTTGATAAAAATCCATTTAACTCCCCGAATAGCGAAAGCACCCATAATTCAAGAGTTAACTCCCATGTAACCCTTTATAAGGATGCCAACCCCCAGATTGACGATATTAAGGAATATAATGTTAATGACTAGAGTACCTATATATAGGACATACAATATAAGCTTTTATAATAAAGGGAATCACAAATTATATTATTCAGTATAAGCAGCAGCAATAGACACTGCACACAGAATATTTGCCGGGGGGCGTATTTTGAAACACATCATATTTACAGATCTTGATGGCACGCTGATAGACCATGACACATACTCATACGATGCTGCAAGGCCAGCACTTGACCTCTTAAAAGAGAAAGAGATACCATTGATATTCTGTACAAGCAAGACACGTGCAGAACTTGAAGTATATGTTGATGAACTTGAATGCCACCATCCGTTCATATCAGAGAACGGAGGAGCAATTTTCATGCCAAAGGATTATTTCAGCATTGAGCTGAAAGAAGCACATGAAATCGGTAATTATAAAGTCATAGAATTTGGAACATCTTATACCAGGATCAGGGAAGTTCTTGAAGATATCCGCAAGAAGACCGGTTTTAAGATAAGAGGATTCGGTGACCTCGATGCTGAGGGTGTGAGCAAGGACACAGGTCTTGAGATCGGATCGGCAAAGCTTGCCAAAATGCGAGAATATGATGAAGCATTTAGGCTTGAAGAAGATGAGAATGCAACTGCAGAGGTCATCGAACTGATACACGCTGCCGGACTGAATTATACAAAAGGGGGACGCTACTGGCATATTATGGGAGACAATAACAAAGGAAAAGCCGTCAGAGCATTGACCGAGATCTACAGGCAACAATTCAAAGAAGTCACCACAATAGCACTCGGAGACAGTCTGAACGATCTTCCCATGCTAAAAGCCGTGGATATCCCATTCCTTGTGCAAAAGCCGGATGGTAAATATGATCCATCGATAATACTGACAGAGATAAGACATGCTGAAGGTATCGGGCCTGTAGGCTGGAACAATGCGATAATGGACCTTATCGGAAAAAACGATAACATTTGAGCATACTTGAGAATAAAGGGGGTAATTGATTGATACGCGTTGAAAATATGATCTCGAAGGCCTTTTTGTTGGGCATTATCGAGATGGTGGATAAAGACGGATTGGAAGAGACAACTGACTGGCTCCAAAAGATTGGGATAAAGCTTGCAGAAATTGAAGGACCCGGATTTGAAGGTGCACGTGAAAATGATGTCAATTACATACCTCTCTGCCCGTTCTCCAACATACTTTTGGATTTCATCCAGATGTACGGCGAGCGCCCTTCACAGTTCACCGAACTTGTAAATCTCTCCAACAGGAAAATGGAGGAAGCCGAAGATGGATGGAAATATCCGGCACTTACAACCGTCACCGGTATCCTTTATCACAGTTATACCACAAAGCGTGCTGAGCTCGCTGGTGTAGAACTTCTCAATGTAGGCGCAAAATGCCCTCGAACACATAATAATGTGTATAACGAAAAAGCCCTTGAACGGGCTGGAATGAATAAAGAAGAAGTGGACAAATATCTCGAAAGATCATATTACGTTAGCAAGATCCAACATCCTGACAAGGAGTGAGACCATTGAATCTGATCGAAGCAGAAAGACTTTACGAGAACAGCGTGAAGATACTGAAAAGCAACCAGCATGAGAAAGGAGGATTCTATGCAAGTCCTCCAGGAACACGTTACCCTTTCATTTATCCTAGGGATCACTCCATAGATATTCTAGGATGCATTGCAGCAGACATGATGGATGAAGCAAAGAAAGGACTTGAATTTGTACTTAATTCACAAAAGCCTCTTGGAGAATTTTCTCAGAGATATGATACCGATGGAAATGATGCCAGCTATAAAGACCTTCAGATAGATGGAAATGGCCTGGTCCTCTATTCCATGGGAAAATATTTTGAAGCTACTGGCGGGATGTTCTTTGAAAAACTGGCAGACAAGAGATTTGTTGAAAAGCACTGGGAAACCGTTTCAAAAGCAGTTGAGTTCATCCTCATGAACAAGAATGAAGAGGTAGATCTCATACATACAATAAACAGCATTCACGAATATCCGGCATACGAGCACGGATTAGAGATATATGCAAATTGTGCCTGCTGTGCCGGAATACAAGCTGCGGTGAAAATGG
>JAIORJ010000050.1 GCA_021108185.1 Methanococcoides sp.
ATAGATAATGAGGATTATTATAGAAGGGGTAAATATTAGTCAACTGCGGAATTTGTCTGTCATGGTCATCACAATTTACATTTTATTTTAACGTATATGCAAGTACGGCTCTGTATAAATCCTCAAATAAACTAAAGATACAATCTTGACATACCTGTCAAGGTTGTGTATCAATACTTTTAATTTCACTTCCTTCACTTGATTTCTATATTTCCTTGCACAGAGACTCTCACCATATTTCCTTCCAAGACTGAAAATATCTTTTCAACAAGATTACGTCGATGATAGATTTCTTCGTCAAACTCATACCTCATCTTCCTTCGATATCGTCCCTTAATCCTTTTTCTTTCACGTTGTTTCAGGGGAATAATTGCTGTTGATTCAAGTTTTTCCCTGGTTAACTCATGAATCTTTTCAGAATCATATTTTTATCCTTGAAATAACAATCAGTCTTCTTTATTCCATACATTGTTTTAGTAATGTTTCAGCATATTTGATGTCATACACAGGACTTTGAGTGATTTTAATGCAAGAATTACCTGTATTTAGTGTCTATTGCTATTAATATTTTTAAGAAAATCCTTCAGATCTGCCTGCAATAACCGCCTGTCCCAGGGATACCCCGCCATCGCCACATGGGATTTTCTTATGTGCAATAAATTCAAATCCTGCATCTTTAACAGATTCACTGATGCGTCCGGTTATATGTTCGTTGTATGCAACTCCACCACTAAGCCCTATAACATCAATGTTCCTTTTTATAGCAGATGAGATGGCAAGTTCTGCAACCCCGACAGCAAGTGCATCTTCTATAGAATATGCCAGATCACAAACTGCGTGTGTATCGATCATTTCATAAAGTTCATATAGTAAACTAGTAGTATCAAGCAAGCCTCGTTTATACTTAACAGGCAGATCTACGTTATGCATACTCTTTTTTGCAACTGATTCCAGCTTCATTGCAGGCTCACCCTGGTAACTGCGATGATCAGAGACACAAAGAAGTGCTGCTGCACTGTCAAGCACCCTTGCGAAACTGCTCGTTCTAACCAGGTTTATCCCTTTTTCCAGTTGCTACAATACAATATCACGTTCTGCTCCACCATGCTTAAAATAAAGAGGCAGTTCCCTCAATTCTTTCGGCTCAAGAACATCATATAACATTCCCAGAACCATACGCGAAGGATAAATCGCAGCCATATCACCACCAGGCATTGGCTGCTCCATAAGATGGGCAGCTCTTTCATAACCGGAATATGTGGCCTCAAGGATCTCTCCACCCCATATTGTTCCATTTTCCCCGTAGCCTGCACCGTCAAGAGCGATACCGATGATCCTTGAATCGACCGGCAAAAGGTTATCCACCATTAGCGAAACGATGTGCGCATGATGATGTTGCACGGAAATCGTGCTGACCCCACCTTTTTCCTGTGCGAAACGTGTGGTGTTGAATTCCGGGTGCAGGTCACAACCCCAGAAATGAGGGTTAATTCTTGTCAATTGTTCTAAATCAGAAACGACCTGCTTATGATACTGATCGGTCTCAAAGTGCCTTGTGTTCCCGATATATTGGGAAAGATATGCATTGTTCTTCTTTGCCAGTGTAACAGTAGTATTTAGTTCGGAACCCACCCCGATAGCCGGGCCTATTGAGAACGGAAGCTCTATCCTCACAGGTACAAAACCCCGCGATCGTCTTATAAAAGCCATTCTACCATTAACTGACCTTATCACCGTGTCATCTATTCTGTTCTTGATAGTATAGTTATGGAGCAAATAATAGTCTGCTACCTTATCAAGATGTGACAATGCTTCCTCATTATCGATCAACATTGGAAGACCAGGAAGATTTGCAGATGTCATTACGTAAACATCTGCATCACTATTGTCAAAGAGAAGGTGGTGTGTACCTGAATATGGTAGCATTACACCTATATTATGAAGACCTGGAGTTATCTGCTCAGATAGAGAAAGATCATCGATCTTGTCCAGAACAACTATTGGACGCTGCCTGCTGAGCAACAGGGAACTTTCCTCTGCATCGATACTGGCAAAAGAACATATCGTTTCAACATCTTTTGCCATCACTGCAAAAGGCTGTGAAGGACGGTTTAGGGCATTCCTGAGTTGTAGGATCGCTCTGTCTGAAGTAGCATCACAGACAAGATGGAAACCACCGTATCCTTTAACTGCAACAATTGATCCACTATCAATGAGTTCAGCACATCTGATAATGGCATCATGTCCGGATGCAAGGACATCACCACTACCATTGGTAAGTGAAAGGACAGGACCACAATCCGGACAGCAGGTGGCCTGTGCATGGAATCTTCTGTCAGACGGGAGTTTGTACTCAAGACTACACTCCGGGCACAGGGGGAATTCGACCATACTGGTATTTTCGCGATCAAAAGGAAGAGAACTTACCAGAGAATATCTCGGACCACAGTTCATACAAGACGCAAAAGGATAATGATAATGCCTGTCTTTACTATCATACATGTCCTGCAGGCAATCGGAACAGATCGCAGTATCAGGCGGGATAATGGATCTGGTATTTTCATCCTGTTCACTGTTAAGTATTGAGAAATCGGAAAAACCTGATACTCGGAAATCCTTCGTTCTTATTTGGTCGATAAGTGATAGTGGTGGATTCTCAAAATAAAGGTCGTGGAGGAAACGTTCAATATCTTCTTTATCCCCTTCTGCAACTATCTCTACGTCATTCCCTGTATTTTTCACATAACCGAAGAGTCCGTTCTCTATCGCGATATTATATACGAACGGGCGAAAGCCAACACCCTGTACTACCCCGCTAACGTTGATCTTTCTGCATTGAGTTTGCATCTTTAATGTACCTGGTTGAGAATAATATAAGTAGGCCTCGTGGAAAGCTCATTCAGTGTTTTAGCCTTAAGACGTTCCGCCTATTTCCTCAACAATATACGGAATCACCCTGTCCACTGCAGCCAGAACCTCCGGACTGAGATCCATTGATAGCTCTTCCTTGATCTCACTGATCTCTATTCCAAAAACGATGATATCAGGAAGGTCCTGAACATGTTTTCCAATGGCCAGTATATCAGATATACCGATATCATGAGCGGAAAGAAGCCCGACGTTTTCATAGTCTTTGTTAAAAAGGTCCTCTAACTCAAAACGAAGAATTGAACCTTTTTTTGTACTTCCACGGCCAACCATTGAATCAACAATAATGACCTTATCAACACCTTCCAGCAGGTTCAGGATATCCAGACCACATACACCGGCATCAAGGACATCAATGTCCTCCGGAAGATCAGATCCTTCTTTTTTGAGAGCCTCCACAACCCTTACGCCAACACCATCATCCCCCATTAAAGTATTTCCACATCCGATTATGCGAACAGATGGAACGAATTCAGACATTTGGACCTCCAGTTTATATTCTGATCAAATGATGAGATCTAATATCCTCACAACAGTCTGAACGTACCCGGAGAATTCTTCCCAGTTAGATCTATGGTGTGGACAGCGCATGTAATACAGGGATCATAAGACCTCCCCACATGTAAAATGCCGGTCGGATTACTGAAGTCAACTCCCAGCCAGTTATCAACTGCAGATATCCTGCACCCTACCAGTGCCTGTTCAAGAGGACCGGGTACTCCTTCACTGTCCCGAGGGCTCAGGTTCCAGGTACTTGGTGTTACTATCTGGTAATTGGCAACTTTTGAATCGCTGTCTGTTATAAGCCAATGTCCCAATGCACCCCGAGGAGCTTCACAAAGACCCATTCCCCTGGAATCACTGGACGTTGACATATCAATATCTACCCGGAATTTTCCATTTGGGTCAAGGTCTGTTGTTATCCATTTGATCATTTCATTGGTAATAATGAACAATTCCTGCATGCGTGCTATCATTCTGGTAAAACAATTGAAAGGAGAATATCCATTTTCCCGGAACATTTGTACAAGACCCGTGACAAGTGGCTCTTTCATGATGAGCAGACGGGATAATGGGCCCACCTCGCAGGGGATCCCATCATAACGCGGAGCTTTGGCCCAGGTATATTTTTCCTCTGAGAAATTCTGATAATTGATCCGGTCAGGATCTGTGAATGGTTCGGTAGTCCCCTCATAAGGATGCTTGTAACCGTCATAATCGTCATAGAAGGCATGTTTTACGCTTTCTGTGACCTTATTTGAATCAAATTTATGGAACTCTAAAGAGCTGGTCATAAAACCGGACGTCTGGAAGCGATCGCCGGAAGGACTTGTCGGATCATAGCCCTCCTGGTCCACGTTATAGAATCCGCCATATGAAAGAAAGCTTACTTTTGAAAGGTCACTATAACCACCCATTTTATCATGCTTGAAACTAATCGGAAGTCCCAGCGATCTTTCACCTATAAGTTCCGAACCGAATGCGGAATATAGCTCTATATCCCCACAGCCATTTGAGCGCGAAAGATCATTTGTCTGAAGTGAATTTTCAATTAGGTCATTAAGATGTTCAATAAGGAAATCAACAGCTTTCTTTGGGGAAGACGCTTTATAAGTGTTCTCAACCCAGTCCTCAAAAGGCATCCTTATTGCATTGGTGTTTAAGAAATCGATCACCTCAGACATGATCGATGACAGAGTTTGAATGTCCGAAGTTGTTGGATTGTTTGTAACTCCTCCGGGATACATAACGGTCTGATGAGGCATTTTACCACCGATCACAGCACCGGCATCGTGTAGTCTTTTCTTCATCGGTATAACACCAACATATGAGCTCCCCGGAGGAATAACCTCTCCACCGATCTTATAGCTGATCGGGGCAAATCGTCCCAGCAATTCTTTCCATACCGAACCTCCCAGGTCACCAAAAGTGAATAGTACATCACCATAGGCGGGATTTGCAAGGTCCGGACCCCACAGGATATAGAAATGTAGTAAATGGTTTGAGATCGTGTTCAGGCCCTGATTTATGTTCCTTGCAACAAGTGCATCCTTTGGAACAGACTGGGCAACACCAAATAGCTCATCAAGTGCATTGACTGCAGATATCGAGTGTGCAACCGGGCATACACCACAGATCCTCTGGGAAAGGAGAATTGAATCCCTCGGGTCCTGACCGCGATATATACGTTCAAATCCCCTGAAGATCATGTTGGAACTTCTGGCCTCCTTTATGATACCGTTCTCATCAACCTCAGTATCCAGCCTTAAGGGGCCTACGACCCTTGTAAGGGGGTCAACTGTTACGCGCACCATTATCGATCAGCCTCCTTCCCTGTTTTACATTTCTTACTTGAATACAGAGGTCTTGCATTATCAGGAAAATCCGGTTCCACACATGCTATACATGGAGAACCCGCCTGAACACAGTAACTATGCCCGTCATTCCATTTGCGCAGTGTGCAGTCGGCATGCGCAAGGCAAGCCTGGCATCCTATTTTCAACAAGCATTTTTCCCCACCAACACAAGTATCGAATTCCTTATTTTTGAAGAATTCCTTACGGGGACAGTCCTTATGGACGTTATAATCCGGTGGGAAGAAGACCTTTGGCCTGCCAAATTCATCCAGTACCTCAGGCAGGTCATCAGGTATCCTGATATTACCGGATATAATTGCACTTAACGTAAAGATGATCCAGTCAGGATGAGGAGGACAGCCCGGAATGTTAATCACGGGTTTATCTATCCCGAGAACTTTCAGTATTCCTTTTGAAGGGTCCTTCTTCGTGAAAGCAACACCCCTGTAGTCCAGTATATCAACTATATCACTATTTGCTGAATTAATGCCTCCATATGCAGCACAGGTCCCTACAGCTATTATCAGGTCAGCATTCCGGGCTGCCTTTTTGAACATTTCCTTGCTGCTACGGTTTCCGGACATGAAATATTTTCCTGAACCTTCCGGACCATTTGCAATTGCACCTTCTACCATCAGAATATAGTTGCCCCTTTCACTTATCTCATCGAGCAGGATCTCTGAATTTAGTTCTGACGTATTGGCAGGCTCACCATCCACAAATAGCCCTTGGTGTGCAAGGAATGCTTCGTGACGTTCCAGATCTATGTTGAGTATCTCAAATGCTTTTAGTAACTCCGGATTGGCAGCATCCAATAGAGACTCAGAACATCCCGTACATTGGGCTCCCTGTATCCACAGGACATGGGTCACAGGAAAGTCATAATCTCCCGGAGTATCGTTCTTATAGTTCTCCAGAAGCTTGAAACCCCCGCCAGACCTTCTTGCTTTAAGGAATTTATGCCAGTCCATCCTGAGGAAATCAAGATCATTGACACTACTATCTGAATTTGTATTTCCTTCACTCAAGTGACCATCTCAGTATGAATGATTATTAAGATCGATCCTGATAGTCTCCCACTAAAATTAATCGATAAACCCCATCTCACTATAGTAGTTATTTTACTTCCAGATATAAATACCAATCCACATGATTAGTAGCAGGCAACACATATTAAATACAAAAGACCCTTTTTTATAGTATGTGCATAGCCATTCCGGGGAAAATAACTTCGATCCTGAATGAAAACACGGCTACTGTGGATATCGGGGGTATAAAGAGAAAGGTGAACCTTGATCTTATAGGGGGAGCTGATAGTTCACTTATAGGCAAGAATGCACTTGTTCATGTCGGGTATGCCATCTCATTGATCTCTGATGAAGAAAGTAAAGAAATTCTCAAATTACTAAGAGATGTGATGGACCTCAGTTGATATGATGGAAAATATTGAACAAAGGCTTATATCAAGGATCAATGAACATGCCACA
>JAIORJ010000061.1 GCA_021108185.1 Methanococcoides sp.
TTCAATCAGCAGATCAATAAACATTAAATAGTCATGTTTATCTGAAAAAATGGATTCAGACCGTCTCCCACGGTTCATTACATGATACCATGCTCCGGGATATTCTATTCTAAGTGGACGTGACATGTTGTAACATATAACATTTTATCTTCCATGGGTCAATAGTAGACTTGACCCCATTTTGCTATTTAAATAATTATTGAATTTTTAATGCGTCCGCCCTAGGTGATATAGGCCTCGAAAACACCTATAATTGGAACCATTTTCCTAAAATATCACAAAACTATGACGGACCGACCCCAAAAGGAACAAAAGGACTGAATATCTTTCGACGCTCTATCGCCTTGATCATAATGTGATGCAAAACACCTGGTGCGTCAAGTCGGGCTAATCTTGGCGTACATTTATCTCTTTCCTAATAAATTGTTAACTTAGAATCTTAAGGGCGTCCCGCTTCCGTGTTCGATTAACAAAAATACAGTGTTCGATTAACAAAAATACAGTGTTCGACCCATTGATTTTGTTTTAATGATAGGAGTAGTTGTGAAATCAGGATCAAGTCCGCTGGTGGAAGATGGTGGAAGACTGAGCACGTCACAAAACTATCGTTAAATTCAGGCCACTTAAAACGGATGCAATCTAGGTTGAATATGACCCATACGGAAGGGACTGGCCAGTTCCCTGATCGCAATGGGCATCTGCAGGTCACGGTTCAGAAATGGGTAAAGCCGTTGAAGTAAATGGAAAGGCTTCCTCTCTCCTTTGAGAGGGCCGACATCGCCTTTCGCGTCGTCGTTGATGGTCAGGGGGTTAGCTACAGAAAAGCCGGATATTCGCCTTCGGTGCGGGGCTATGTTGCAGGACGATGGTTCCCGCATTATGGGCGATCGGGGCCGGATTCTGGAGCCAGAGCGCGAAAAACTCGATATTTTTGAAGAGGAAATTCTACGGGAGGGTGCAAGGGTTACCCGCAGTTACCAATACACGCGCTGGATGGACGGTTCAACGCATTTGTGGATCGGGCGGCGCAAGAGAATCGGCCGTGGGCCCGGATCGAGCGGTCTGAGATTTGACATTGTGGAGTAAAATGACGCGCAAAGGGTAGAAGTGGACCGTCCGGCCGGTGCGATTCTCGAGAATTTGGTATATAGGTATAGCTTTTATACCCGACAGAATTCGGACTGCGATCTGTGGTTTAGGAAACCTCAGAAAGGCGTGCAATTCGCCACAAGATACTCGAGCGCTGGAAGAAGCATTCACAAAACTTCAAAGGAGGGAAGAGCATGACACGGGAGGAATACAACTTGTGGTTTAGTAGTAGAGGGTTAATGGACCTATCGTGGATTCTAGGATGGGACAAGAATGTGGCAGGAAAGCTACTCAGGAAGAGAAGGAGAGGTTTCCTATCGCTCTGGGCGACATCTGCCCTTGTTTTTTTTATGTGCTTCTTCACCCCATCGGTCCAGGCAGGAAATCTTGGGGATATAAGCAGCGATATTATGACAGACAACATGACGCCCTCAACCCCATTAGGCCGCGTTTTCAACGCCGTAAATAGTTTAATGGGTCCGGAGCAGGACGATGCCCATGAAGAACTCAACGATGAAGAAAATGCAACAATGGAAACCCTTGCCGTGGAGACGCCTGCAATGGGTATCGTAACCCTGGGCTCACGTCTCGCCAGCCTGAGGGCCGGTGCGGCGAGTCTCTTTGCGTTTAACATTGACAGAGAAAAAGATCGGGGCCCGATCCTGTTAGCCAGTCAGAATTCCTCCACAGCAAGCGATGCCGCCGCGAGGAGTGATAACTCAAACGCCTTCAGCAGGCTAGGGTTTTTTTTAAACGGTATTGGCGCTTTCGGTGATCGGGGCTCAACATTAAATCCTTCTGCTTTTGAAGGAGAATCGGGCTTTGACTTTGAAACATCGGGGGTCCTAACAGGCCTTGATTATAGGTTTACGGATGAATTCATCCTGGGGACGGCATTTGGATATGCGACCACCGATGCCGATCTCGACGATGACGGAGGAGATATTGACGCAGACGGCTACAACGTTTCGGTCTACGGGACATATTACGTGCATCAGTTTTACATCGATGCCATTGCAGGGTTCGGGGGGAATGATTATGACGCAACCCGAAACATTAGAGTTTCTGATTTAAGCGGCCTATCTGAGCCCGACCACCTTGATGGAGTGGCCAAAGCTGACATTGACGGATGGCATTACTCCTTTAGTGTCGGAGCGGGTTATGACTTCACCAGCGGAGGATTTAACATTGGACCCTACGCACGGCTGAATTATTTTAGGATGCGTATCGACAATTATCGTGAAGAGGTTCAAAACTTAAGTGGCAATAGCGACGTCGAGGGCGTGGGCCTGAAAATCGAAGACCAGGATATCGTATCTTTGGCGACGGTGGTGGGTGGGCAGGTTTCTTATTCTCTGAGCACGGCTCTTGGTGTTTTCGTGCCGCATGTAAGTTTCGAGTGGGAGCATGAGTACGACAACGACAGCCGAGAAGTTATTGCAGAGTATGTACATGATGATGGGAATAATAGATTCACCATCAAGACAGACAGTCCGGACAGAAATTTTTTCAACCTGGGTGTTGGCCTGTCCGCCGTCTTTCCTCGTGGGATAACAGCCTTCGTCTACTACGAGACCCCTATCGGACTGGAGGATGTAACGAGCCATAATTTTACAGGAGGATTGCGGTTTGAATTTTAGGAGATACATACGTTCTGATTTGAGCGCTTATTGTCTCGCTGTTTTGCAGTGATCGGCACAAGTAATTCTCCTTTCCCAATAGGGACTGACGTTATTCGGAACCATTTTCCTTCCCCCGGGACTGAATCCCTGAAGGAGGATGATACAGATAGATTCCTTGACCTCCTCGGCCTTAGCCGGATGGAACCGCCATTGTCCGAGGATGAGACCCCTCGCGAATGGCTCTTCTTTTTTCGATGCTTTTCATAGAGGCCAGGCGGCTGCGTAGCCTTCGGAGTGGTGGCAAAATACGGTATTTCTTTTACCCTACCTTATCGACTTGAAAGAGCATGCCCGATGCATTAGAATTATGGAAAACAATGGGATACTCACTGAATTTCCCTCGAAAGGAAGGATTGAGATGACAAGAGCCTATGCAATATCTAGCACTTCCCAAAGTCTTCCGGCAATCGTGAAGCTTCTCCTATTCTTAGGTCTGCTGGGCTTCCTCTTTGGATGCAAATCTCAGCCAGCCCTGGTCGAGGGAACGGCCCGCGAAACCCCCGGTCAGGCCGCTCTCGCCCCCCGGAATGTGGAAGATTATATAGTTGTAGACTGCCTCCTTCCCGGCAGGATCAAAAAACTTGGGAGGAAGGTGGTCTATGTCACTCCCCGCCGGCCCATAAAAACTACGGCCTTTGACTGCGAGATCAGGGGTGGAGAATACGTCGCATATGATCGGGCGACCTACAAAACTGCCCTAAACGTTTGGCTGTCCAAGGCGGAGGAGGGCGACAAAATTGCCCAAACCTATGTTGGCGAAATCTATGAAAAAGGTCTCGGAACGGAACCTAACTATGTTCTCGCGGCGAAATGGTATCAAAAGGCGGCCGAGCAGGAGTATGCCCGGGCTCAAATGAATCTCGGGCATCTTTATGAATTGGGCTTGGGGGTGAGCAAAGACATGAAGACCGCCATCAAATGGTATCGAAACGCCTCTGGTCTCAGCGGGGCCATCCCCCTTAAAGGAGCCAGCCCCAGTGTCGGTTCGACCGGTGAGCTGCAAAGACTTAGAGAAGAACTCAAGCGACGAGAAGAGGAAGTGCAGCGCCTGCTGAAGAAGCTCAAGGAGGCGCAAGAAGAACTTACCTGGCCTTCAGATCGAAATGACGATGTCACCCAACTGCGTGGACAAATTGCCTCACTTGAAGCAGAAGTGAACCACTTACAGGACGAGCAGAAGAAGAGGAGGCCCAGACCCCCTGAGTTGCCCACCAGGGACTTTGGACGTTATAATGCCTTAATTGTGGGAAACAACAAATACGCTTATTATGAGAAATTGCAGACCGCTGTCAAGGATGCGGAGGAAGTAGACCGGATACTCAGAAAAAAATACGGATTCAGGACAAAGATCCTTAAAGATGCTAAACGCTACCAGCTTATCTCTGCGCTCCATGAATTTCGGGAGAACCTCACCAGAGAAGACAATTTCCTTCTTTACTTTGCCGGTCATGGCGAATTGGATGAGCTCAATAAGCGTGGATACTGGCTCACCATTGATGCGGAAAAGAAGAATCCCGCCAACTGGATCTCAAATAGCATAATCACTGACATACTTAATACCATGTCGGCCAAACACATCCTGGTTATTGCTGACTCCTGCTATTCCGGCACGATGACCGGCCTATCAATCCCTCACCTGATGCCGGGCATGCCGGAGGAGGTGCTTTCCTACACGTTCGGAACAATGCTGAAGAAACGTTCGCGTACCGTGCTCACCTCCGGCGGCCTAAAACCGGTTCTCGATGAGGGAGGCGGTAAACACTCAATCTTTGCGAAGGTATTATTGAGTCTTCTGGAAGATAATATTGGGGTTATTCAGGGGAAGGATTTACACTCCGATGTATCTCCCCGTGTATCCGTTAAAGCGGCTTTTTTGGGAGAGAAACAGGACCCGTTATACGCGGCTCTCCAATATGTGGGGCATGAGGGGGGTGACTTCTTCTTTGTACCTACCAAGAGGCTTGCTCGGAGAAGCCATTCTAAGAGGGATAACCGTTCGGCGCTTTGAAACTGAGCTTGAAATGGAACGGGGGGCTTCTCTCAAAGTGCTGAACTGTCACCTAACAGGAAGGTCTATCATAGAGACACAGTATTTATTTTATTGAATATCAAATAGTTATAAACAGATTGCGGCAAACGGTAGCTACGCTACTTTTGGGCCATTTAACGTCGAAAAGGAGCAGTGTCGTCAGGGATTGCGACCGTTACGAAATTCCAAAGTTCCTTAGCGTTGTTTTTTGTCCAAATTCTATTCCAAGGCCAAAAACCACAAATGGTAGCTATAGATGTCTGATAGGGAAAAAGGTAAGAGTCGGCTTCGTAGCGGCGGCAGGATCGGGCTATTAACCGTTATCGTGGGAACTATCATTGTAAGCCTGTTCAAGGCTCTGTTCCCACATACAGATCCTGGTGAAATGCTTGCTGTCGCTGCCATTATTTCTATTATTGTCGCTGCTGGTCTAAACCACATCTGGACTCGCCGGCGCGAGAGAAGGGAGAAGAAATGAAATCCAACACGAGAAAATTATTGCAGATGGGCTGCTATATTACCATCCTCAGCCTCATTTGCCTCGCTCTCTCAGCCTGCCTTCAACCGATAGGAAAGCGGACCCGCGGCGGGGACGGAGGCACTCTACCACGTTATCATGTCTGGGGGCTTCTCAACGAGATGGATTCCGAAGAAACAGGTTATGCCATGTATACCTATGTGCTCTTTCCACGCCGGTTGGATTTTTCGGCGGGCGTTGAACCTGAAACTCGCGAACGCTACAAGACTCTCTTGGATTCGATCGTCGCTTCCACACTGGGAACAGAGGAGGCAGACCAATTACCCAAAGAGGAGACCAATCTGTTTTACATCCCGGCCATCGGGGGAGGAAAGAAGCCTGGGCTTGAAAACTATAACTCCACCCTTGCAATGCGCTATCTTTTAATCTTGAGCAGGATGGCAAGGGATTCCAATCGAACATTGGCAGAGCGGCTGAGTGTTCGGCCGGGCCCCTTTTTGATATCAACGCTCAAACCCCTCGGGGAAATTGGAAAAGATCAAGCGGACTTACTCTATACCGACCTCTCAGGAACCAACCCCGCTGCGATGGTCGAGATAGTAGCCGCCTACAAGCGTCGTATCAGCATCCAAGATGTCAAAGAGATAGAACGTTTTTGGCCTTTGCGTCTGGCACTGCTGAACCTTATACTGAATGCCGACGACAATGTAAAACTTGTCAAGGTCGCTTTGGCGGAGTGGAAACCTTAATGAGCTTCACCGAGGGCATCCCCTTCAGTGACCTCTTGGGAATAGATTTTTGGGAAAGGTGGAAGGTTTTTTTTATTTGAACAAATATATTTGTTCTTACAAATTAGTCTGAACTGAGGTCCGTCATTAACGTCCTGTTTTCATCAGTTTTATTGAAGACAAAGAAGTCGTCAAAAAGATACTCAAGCATCTGGGTTTGTGGCTTGTCAAACCAAAAGCCCCACCAAGGGCCAATGGACCACCTGGAGAACTTTACATAGATTACTCGGATTCTCAAATCCCGCCCTTCGACGATTACCCATGTACCGACATCCTATATCCAGAGGCTTTTTAGAGCTGCTCATTCTCTCCGAGGCTAAGGTTCTACGAGCCGGAGGCCAAAACAGGGGCTGGGATTAACACGGACCGGTTTGTTCCAAAACAGCCAAAATAGACTCAATCCCCCACGATTTCAGTCTTTGAACAGTTCCGGCTCCCCCACCCCCGCATTCTCATAACCCCCCACTCGATAGGGGTTCGGGACGGGGTTCGGGACGTTCATTAGTTTAGGGACGGGGTTCGGGACGTTCATTAGGGGACGGGGTTCGGGACGTTCATTAGTTTATAAGTTGACAGGGCGCTTGAACTATGGTGTCGAGCCTTTACGTTGTGGGCGAAGACTGATAC
>JAIORJ010000054.1 GCA_021108185.1 Methanococcoides sp.
AATATGTATTAATTGATTAAATATGTATTAATTGATTAAATATGTATTCAGATTCAGTTAATTCAAAAGAGGCGGGGTACGATTCATCCCACGAATGAAGATCGTGGGCTTTCTCTACCCCTGCACCCCGTGAGTCGTAAGACTTGAAGATAAGGTGATATTATTCATACCTTAGCTTTCCATCTCTTACTATTCATTCCTTATTTCTTCCCTGGCATTCATCTATTGCTTTAAGATCGGATCTCTTTTACTCTTCCAACCTGACCATCTTCCAGTTGAACCTTTATTCCGTGAGGGTGAGTTGAAGACTTGGTTAGAATTCTCTTTACAACGCCTTGAGTTATTTTGCCGGACCTTTGATCGTTCTTTAAGACGATGCCTACATTTGCTCCAACTTTGATATTTGCTCTGGTATTACCTGCACTCATGGTGGGATGAAAGTTCCTAAAGCTATAAATGTACTTTTCTTAAGAGTTCGAACTGCTTGGAATGACGTTGCTTAATAATAATGGCGATAAAATAAGAAAAGAGGTCTTCCGATCATCAGTGTAATAATTGAGCTGATATAATTTTGATCGGAAGACTGAAATTGAGCTTTTATCTAGTTTTTTTAGCATCATTTGGGTAAACTCAGTCTACCCACCACGTCTTATCCCAATATATCGGAAGGCACTTTATAATGTGGGTCTTCCCAGTGATTGACATCGATTATGGCAGATGCGTTGTCCAACAATACCCTGCAATCTTCGCTCAAATGTCTCAGATGGACAGTTTTACCAACCTTGGCGTAGCGTTCAGTGATCTTGTTCAATGCTTCGATAGCAGAATGGTCAACAACCCTTGATTCTTTGAGATCGATGATTATCTCATCGGGATCATTTATCACGTCGAATTTACTTTGGAATTCAGTAACTGAACCAAAGAACAATGGGCCAAAGAATTCGTAATGCTTGATGCCGTTATCATCGACTATTTCTCTTGCACGCACAAGTTTGGCATGTTCCCAGGCAAAGGCCAATGCAGAAATGATGACACCTGCGATCACTGCTGCTGCAAGATTGTGGTAGATCACGGTTATACCTGCAACGACCAACATAACAAAGAAATCTGTTATGGGCACTTTTCTGAATATCTTTAATGATGCCCATTCAAATGTTCCTATGGCAACCACGAACATCACACCGACCAATGCTGCCATTGGAATCTTTTCGATAAGAGGTGAACCTACTAAAACGAAAAGCAACAGACCCACAGCTGCGACTATAGCTGATATCCTGTTCCTTGCGCCTGAATTTATGTTGATGAGACTCTGTCCGATCATTGCACAGCCGCCCATACCTCCAAAGAACCCGCAAACGAGATTGGCAACACCCTGTGCAACACTTTCTTTATTTCCCCGGCTTCTGGTCTCGGTCATCTCATCGATAACTGTCAGTGTCAACAGACTTTCGATCAAGCCTACCAACGCCATTATGAGCGAATAGGGGAAAATGATCTTTATGGTCTCCAAGTTCAGTGGTACACTTGGTAAATGGAACTCCGGAAATCCGCCTGCAATAGATGCAATATCTCCAACAGTTCTTGTCTGGATCTGGAAATAGATCACAATGGTCGAAACAACTATGATCGCAGCCAGTGAAGCAGGAACTGCCTTTGTGAACCTTGGCAACAAATAGATTATGGCCATGGTCAATACTACAAAGCCTAACATGACCAGAAGTGCCTGTCCACCTAACCAATGCTCTATCCCATTGATGTCATTGAACTTGAACTGGGCAAGCTGTGCCATGAAGATCACTATGGCCAGTCCATTTACGAATCCGAACATCACAGCATGGGGTACAAGCCGAATGAACTTACCCAATTTTAAGGCTCCAATGGTCATTTGGATAATTCCCATTAGAACTACGGCAGCAAAAAGATACTCTACTCCATGTTGGATCACCAGGGCCACAACTACAACTGCTATTGCACCTGTAGCACCCGAGATCATTCCCGGTCTGCCACCGAATATCGCAGTTATTAATCCAATGATGAATGCAGAGTATAGTCCGACCAATGGACTGACATTCGCTATAATTGAGAAAGCTACAGCTTCAGGCACCAGGGCCAATGAAACCGTCAGTCCGGATAGGACCTCAGTTTTGAAATTTACTTGATCGTTATTTAATTTTTCTATAAATGCCATAATTATCCCATTTTAAAAATTACTATGTACCTGCAATTTCCACCAACTTTCAAAATTGAAGACACAATTACATAAATTGGGTGGAATTTACGAAAAACGTAGATCCGGATGGTGAAAACTTGTGAATATTCATGTGGAAATGAAATACTTTGAATTATCAATGGAAAAACAAGCATACGTCCAATCATAGTCTTATATAGGCCTATCAACGCTTTCAATCCAGGAGCCATTACAAAGACAATTGGAAGTACTACGATTGCTACAAAACCTGCTTTAGATCACTTATAAATGGTCCTCTAAAGTGATCTATGGTATTGCTCTTTAATTCCATTAGATACATCCTTTAGACATATCTTGTTAATGTTAGCTGAGCTTCGTAAAGATACTGTCAGTATATAAATGTACTTGTGTTCTGATCCTTTATTTTTCTTCAAACAAATTAAAACACGCTTTTGGCATACTTGTTAAGGTTGTGTATCAATACCTTGAACTTCATTTATTTTACTTGATCTCCTTACTTCTTTATACAAAGATCTCCGTCTATTTTTTGACAGACCGTAAAAAGAAAATCTATTTATTTGTCGCTTATCATAATCAATAAATATGGTGATCAAAGTTGAATCCAGCTGTGTTTCCAAGACCAGATGTATTCTCATTACTATTTTCCTGTTCATTCTTGCTGGTATTCTGGAGATCGGTGGGGGTTACCTAATCTGGTTATGGGCACGTGAGAATAAAGAGATCACTTTTGCATTTCTTGGAGCCATTACTCTGTTTCTATATGGGATAGTACCAACTTTTCAGCCATCCTATTTCCATAGGATATATGCAACATATGGAGGGGTCTTTGTAGTGATGTCTCTACTATGGGGTTGGCTATTCGATAGTACCATTCCTGATATTTATGATACTATAGGGGCGTTAATAATCCTTGTTGGGGTGGCGATCATATACTACTGGCCGAGAGGAAGTGATGATGAATGATCGATATTGCAACTTCTCTGGCATTATTTTTCCTTGCAGCTCTATTTGAAATTGGTGGCGGTTATTTGGTCTGGTTATGGCTACGTGAGAATAAAGGATTAGGTGTGGGAATGTTAGGCGGCTTGATCCTTGCTCTCTATGGAATTATTCCTACCTTTCAACCTGCACATTTTGGAAGGGTATATGCTGCTTATGGGGGAATATTCATTGTCTCTTCTCTGATCTGGGGATTTGTTGTTGATAAGAAAGATCCCGATAGATATGAGATCATAGGGGCATTGATCGCACTTGTGGGAGTTTTTGTCATGTTCTATATGCCGCGTTCATAATTTCTCCTGCCATATTCCTGGTGAAATTATGATTAAGGTTGAAATGATCGAAAAACATTGAAAAGAATAATGTGGAATAATAATAGCCTCCAATGAGGCTACAAAAAAAGGATTAAATGAGTTGTCCTCAAAACTTTTTCATGAAATACATAGTGAACATGATAACGAGTGCAACACTCAGAATAAAAGATCCTATGATCAGTGTCAAAGGTGATGATCTTCCAAAGTCTTCCAGTTTTTCAATGATAGGATTCTTATTCTCTACAACGTATTCCTCCTCGATATATTCAGGTTCGCTAGGAAGGGTTGGCTCGGTTATTAAAAGTTCCATTTTCCATATATTGAACTCACCAGCTTTATTTGACGAATATGCTATACTTTTCCCATCAGGACTCCATGCAGGGTCCATCTCATCCTGATCTGAAAAAGTAAGTTGCTTCGTTCTTTTTCCATCAGCGTTCATCAGGTAGATATCCTTTGCACCATTCGTTTCTAAAACAAAAGCTACCATAGTTCCTTCAGGATTGAACACGGGGTCGTAACTATTGTAGTAATTCTCTTTCAGAATGGCCGGGAACTTCGATCCTGTGTCGACCTTCCATATATTTCCTTCAAGTGAATATACTATCTGTTCTCCATCAGGAGTCCAGGCAGGTGCACCTTCATCGATATTAGAGTCTGTTATCTGCGTTTGATTGCTTCCATCGATGTCCATTACCCAGATCTCGTAGTTACCGGAAAGTTTTGATAGATAAGCGAGCTGTTTACCGTCAGGACTCACAGCTGGTGCTCTCATATCAGCATTTTTAGTGATCTGTGTGCGTTTCATTCCGTCAATGTCTATGACATGGATACCGATGAATTTAGGGGAGTATGGGTTGACATGCTCCGATGCAAAATAAAGGTGCTTGCCATCGGTACTGAATACAGGTTCGCCATCCCAGACGATACTGTCATATGTCTCTTTCTGATCCGTGCCATCGGCATTCATTGTACAGATGGTCTGCTCAGAAGAATATACTATCCTATCGCCATCAGGGCTCCATGCAGGAGCTACCTGATTGATACCTTCGGTAAGCTGGTAATGATCAGTTACGGTGACTGCTCCTGCAAGAGGAAGTGACAATAATACAACTAAAAGTATCACTGCCGATCTTATAATCAAATTCCTCTGATTATATGTGCACTTCACCATAATAGTATTATGCATTAAGGAATTCATTAATCTTTTGTTTCAAAAGTTCGCTGAGAACTTTGCCATCCACTTTACCGCGGAACTCTCCCATGACGAGTCCCATGAGTGGACCAACTGCTCCAGCACCCTTTTCCGTAATGAAATCCTGTCTTTCTTCCACAAGCTTTTCAATGAATGCTTCGATCTCGGCGGTATCAGACCCTGTCAGTCCAAGTTCTTCCAGTGAATCCCTTACAACTGTATTCGGCTTTTGAGCAACATGGCGGAGGATCTTCTCAATTGCCTCTTTAGCGACCTCTCCTGAAGCTATGACCTCGAACATCTGCTTAAAGTGTTCATCTGTGATCTTCTCGACATCAACACCATCACGTTTAAGCTCGGAAACCGTGCCTGTGATCGTGCGAACGATGAGTGTAGCTGTAATGATCTTGTCACCACTGAATTTGGCGATGAGCTCTTCGAACAGAGGCAGGTCCTGTGAATATACGATCTTTTCCGCAAGCTCTTCGTTAAGTCCATATTCCTTGCTGAAACGTTTCGCTCTCTCAGTAAGCAGTTCTGGTACAGGGATATACTCGAAATATTCCCTGCTTATTTCCACCTGTGGTACATCCGTTTCAGGATACATCCTTGAAGCACCTGGAAGTGGTCTCATATAAGCGCTGTTCCCGTCAGGTAATCCCTTTCGGGTCTCTTCTGGAATGAATTCAAGTGCTTCAGCGGCGCGTATGAGTACGCTCTCCATTGCACCTCTTGCACGCTTTTCTTTATCTGCCACCATTATCACTGCATCATTTTCACCGGCACCGACAAATTCACGCAGTGCTGTGACCTCGTCCTCAGTAATGCCGTAATTGGGCAGTTCATCGGTATGGAATATGCCTCCGACACCGGATGTTTTTGCACGGTCGGAGAATTCAGTGCCAAGACGTCTGCCTGGCTGTACTTCCATTCCCACATGTCCGGCAAAACCAGGTAATAGAACAGCAAATACCTTCCCTTTCTTGATGCTTCTCTTGATGACCTTCGACTCTGTGCCTTTGAAGAGTTCGGTCACATCGAAGATCTCATCATGAACACTGGCATGCCTTTCATTGAGGGACCTGCGAATCTCGAGAAGGTTGACCTGTCTTTCAGCTTCCCTTTCCACAATGGTCTCGATGAGGTCGAGTGCCTGCACACCTTTGATCTCCACCCTTGATCCTTCTGCAATGGAGATGTTAACATCCTGTCTGATGGTTCCAATTCCCCTCTTGACCTTTCCTGTGGAACGAAGTAGCATGCCGATCTTAGCGGCAGTTTCCCTGGCGTGGGAGGGGGAGATTATGTCCGGAGTTGTAGCGATCTCTACAAGGGGAATGCCAAGCCGGTCAAGGGAATAGATTATGGAGTCGCCAGCATCTTCTATCTTCTGTGCGGCTTCCTCTTCTACACAGAGCACGTCAATTCCTACTGTGCCTTCGGAAGTATCCAGAGATCCACCGCTTGCCAGGAATGCTGTCCTCTGGAATCCGGAGGTGTTCGAGCCATCCACAACGATCTTCCTCATCATGTGGAGTTGTTCCACTGGAACCATGTGCAGAAGTTTTGAGATGGACAGGGCGATATCAAGCACTTCCCTGTTCAGTTCTCTTGGTGGTTCCTCATCATTTTCAATAAGACATGTGGTATCGTAGGCCTTGTAAATGTATTTCCTGTTGACCTTTGTCTGCTCAAGTGCTGCTTTGTCTGTCTCACCCATCTCGCTTGCAGTCGGTCTCAAATAACGGAAGAACTCAAAGTTCGACTCATCCGTGTTGCGGATCGTAGTGGGGCATTTACAGAACATTTTTTCCTTAGAGTCAAGTTGCTGATGAATTTCAAGTCCGCATTTTAAGCCAAGTTCACGGTAGTCGATCTTTCTGCTCATAAAAATATCACCAATGATCAATGTAATAACAACGTAATAATGATGTAATAATCTAGACAACAAAACGTGTAAGGCATTATAAAAGTA
>JAIORJ010000005.1 GCA_021108185.1 Methanococcoides sp.
TGATATTCGCACTTGCATTCGGTTCCCTTTTCGGGGATATGTTCATGAGCTTCTTCAAACGCCGTATGGGGCTTAAACGCGGGGCACCACTGCCGATCATCGACCAGCTCGATTTCGTACTCGGAGCATGGCTATTCGCATATCTTGCCTCCCCGGTCTGGTTCGCTGAACATTTCACAGCCAGTGTCATCATAGTTATATTGGTGATCACTCCATTGCTCCACCTTTCAACTAATGTTGTCGGTTATTTCATGGGAGTGAAAAAAGAACCGTGGTAAACCAAGGAGAAATTACAATGATATCAGCAAATGACAAGAATGAACTTATAGAAGGCCTTGAGGGCTGTGGTGCAGTAAAATTCGGGGACTTCACCCTTGCATCAGGAAAGAAAAGCAAGTACTACATCGATATTAAAAAAGCAAGTTCCAACCCTTCCACATTGAAGCTCATTGCAAAACAGGCAGCTTCAATGATAAAGAAAATAGACATAGACCTCATCGGAGGTGTTGCTCTTGGCGGTGTTCCTATAGCCACAGCCGTATCCCTTGAAACCGGTCTTCCGCTTTTGCTTATTCGCAAGGCCACTAAAGACTATGGCACAGGAGGAAGATTTGTAGGGGATGCGACCAAAGGTGACAGGATAATCCTGCTCGAAGATGTGACCACAAGTGGAGGTTCCGTAATCGAGGCCATTGGAGCGATCCGTGAAGCCGAATGTATCGTTGAAAAAGTGATAACTGTCGTGGACCGCGAAGATGGTGCCACCGAAAATCTTGCAGAGATAGATGTGGAACTTATTCCCCTTGTACGTGCAAGCGAACTTTTAGAAAAGTGTGGTTTATAATCAGGGCAGATATCACTGCACCTGACCCTTTTTTTACTTATTACTGATATGTGTTCCCCCTTTCTTAAATAGCTGAAAGCTCATAGAATATAGAGGAGTGGGAATTCAGTATTATTATAATGCCAGTATCAAAAATGAAACTGGCTCTATAAATAGCAATATACAAAATATACTAGCTTGTAGTTAGTAATTGATGAATAGTGCTGAAGGACCTACATTAAAAGGTGATAATATGTTCTGCTACCAGTGTGAAGAAACAATGAACGGCGAAGGCTGTACAAAGAACGGCGTATGTGGGAAGAAAGGGGAGGTCTCAGACCTTCAGGACGATCTTATCTATGTGCTTAAGAGCATTGCATTCTACAACCAGAAAGCAAGAAAGGCAGGCATTTCAGAAGAGAGCACTGATGACTTTATGCTCGATGCACTGTTCTCAACTATAACAAATACCGATTTCAGAGCGACCGGAATTCAGGAACGCATTGACAGAGGATTTAAGCTCCAGTCTGAGATCAAGCAGAAACTTCTGGACAACAATGCACTTGATGAGAACGATCTGCCCGAGATCGCAACTGTGAGTCCGGAAAACCTCAAGGACAGGAATACCGGCATACTTGCAACAGAGAACGAAGATATCCGATCATTAAGAGAGCTGATAATCTTTGGTATCAAAGGAATTGCAGCATACGGACATCATGCAATGGTGCTTGGGCATACCAATAAAAAAGTTAATTCATTTATAGAAGAGGGACTGGTGGCAACCACGGATGATAGCCTCTCTGATAAGAAACTCATCGCACTTGTCCTGAGATGTGGGGAAAAAGGTTTTGATGTGATGGCACTGCTTGACGCGGCAAATACCGGTACATTCGGAAATCCGGAACCCACAGAGGTCAACCTCGGAACAAGAAATAATCCAGGAATCCTTGTAAGCGGTCACGATCTTAAAGACCTGAAACAACTGCTGGACCAGACACAAGACACCGGTGTCGATGTCTATACTCACGGCGAAATGCTACCTGCAAACTCATATCCTGAGTTTAAGAAATACGAGCATCTTGTAGGCAACTACGGTGGCTCATGGTGGCATCAGAAGAAAGAGTTCGAAAGCTTCAACGGACCTATACTGATGACAAGCAATTGTATCGTCCCCCCAGGGAAGACATACATTGACAGGATATACACCACCAGCTCTGTTGGTTTTGATGGGGTCACACATCTCGTTGGGAAGAATGGACAAAAGGATTTCTCAGCACTAATCGAACAGGCTAAGAAATGTGAACCACCTGTCCAACTTGAAGAGGGAACTATAATGGGCGGTTTTGCCTACAATTCCGTACTCTCTGTTGCAGACAAGGTCGTTGATGCTGTTAAAGCAGGCAAAATAAAGAAGTTCATTGTCATGGCAGGATGTGACGGTCGCCAAAAGGACAGGCAGTATTATACGGATTTTGCAGAAGCACTGCCAAAGGATACTGTCATACTGACCGCCGGGTGTGCAAAATATCGCTACAACAAACTTAACCTTGGGGACATTGATGGAATTCCAAGAGTACTGGATGCAGGCCAATGTAATGATTCATTTTCACTGGTCATCATTGCACAAGGACTTATGGCCAGACTTGGATTTACGGATGTTAACGAAGCACCGATCTCGTACAATATCGCATGGTACGAACAAAAGGCAGTCATTGTGTTGCTTGCCCTGTTAAGAATGGGAATACAGGATATTACCCTCGGACCAAAGCTTCCAGCCTTTGTGTCACCGAATGTCCTCAACGTGCTTGTCGAGAAGTTCAATATCACACCGAACACCACGGTCGAAGAGGATATGGAGAGGCTGCTGAAATAACTGCCTTGGAATTACCTTGAGATCATGGACCTTAGATAATTACCTTAAAAAATGGAGATAACAAATGAAGATCGTAGAATTAAGCAAAGCACCTGAAAAAGAGAATCCTCATAACGTAATTGCTAAAGGGCTCTATGACACTGAACAGACACAGGTCGTTCACCTCGAGCTTAAGCCAGGGGAAGCACTCAAGCTGCACAAGACACCTATGAACGTATTTTTCTATGTTCTCGAAGGTGAAGGCATCGTTGTCATCGGCGATGAAGAAGAAAGCGTTTCAAAGGACATGCTTATTGAAAGCCCGAAAGGTATCCCTCATCTGCTCAGGAATGAGAGTGACAGCCTTTTCAGGTTCCTTGTTGTGAAGCTGAAAGAGTGAACGGATGTTTGCAGGATATCCTTAATATCCTGCATTCCTTTTTTTATCATTTTACAATATGAACTGTTCGTTAAACGGCCATCTCACCAATTCTCACAGTACCATAAACTGTTGATACATATACCTCGTTCCAGAGATGATAGTTTACTCAGATCACGCATTGCGACATTATCGAATGTTACATGCAAAACATAACTTTTTCTAAGAACACGAGAAACAGACATATTCATCGCATAATAATTTTTGCTGAATAATATTTTATTTTCACTGTGCAGCTACGTATGAAATATTTATACTTATAATAGACCCATAATATTGGAAAAGTATTTATTCAATAGTAGGAGATTTAGTTCTCTAATATATGACAACGTTATTTCTAAAAATAAACTGATCTATTATCAATATATTTATTTTCAATTGAACGAGGCTAATAATATGAATGTTCTAATCATTGGTGGAGGCGGAAGAGAGAACGCTATTGCAGATGCCATTGCAAGAAGCAAACGCAACCCCACCCTTTTCGCAGTTATGGCAAAGAAGAACCCTGGCATTGCAGCTTTGTGCGAGGATTTTCTTCTGGTTAAGGAGACAGATGTGGAGAAGGTCGTGGGATACGCCAAGGAAAAGGGTATCGAAATGGTCTTTATCGGACCGGAAGCACCTTTGGCAGTCGGTCTTGCTGATGCATTTGAAGATGCGGGTATCGGAGCTGTCGGACCTAGAAAGGATGTTGCACGTATCGAGTTCGACAAGGCATGGGCTCGCAATTTCATGAAGGACAACGACATTGAAGGATGTCCTGCTTTCAAAGTGTTCTCCGACAAGGAAGGTCTTCAGGAATACATTGAGGAATTGGGTAGCGTGGCCATCAAACCAGCCGGACTCACAGGCGGTAAGGGTGTAAAGGTAATGGGAGACCAGCTTCCTGACACCGGTGCAGCTTATGATTATGCTGTGTCCCTTCTTGAAGGTGACAATGTTGTCGTTGAGGAGAACCTTGTGGGTGAGGAGTTCACTGTACAGGCGTTCGTGGATGGAAAGAACCTTGCGTTCACACCATGCGTGCAGGACCACAAACGTGCTTTTGAGAACGACCTCGGACCAAACACCGGTGGCATGGGCTCATATTCCGATTCAGACGGACTTTTGCCATTTGTGACCATTGATGATCTCTACCGTGCAAGGGAGATCATGAAAGCGACCATCACAGCTCTCGGAGCGACCGAAACACCGTTTAAGGGCATGCTCTACGGCCAGTTCATTCTTACAAAGAACGGACCTAAGGTCATCGAGTTCAATGCCAGATTCGGAGACCCTGAAGCAATGAACGTGCTTCCACTACTTAAGACGGATATGATCGATGTGATGGCAGCTGTTGTGAAAGGCACCCTTGACGAGCTTGATGTGGAATTCCTAAAACGTGCAACTGTCTGTAAGTACGCTGTACCGGCAGGATATCCTGATGAGCCATCAAAGGACAAAGAGGTCGTTGTTGGCGATATCGGTGATGCACTCCTGTTCTATTCAAGTGTTTATGAGAAGGATGGAAAAGTATACACCACTGGTTCCAGAGCAGTAGCCGTTGTGGGTGTTGCAAGCAGCATTACAGATGCTGAGAAAATAGCACAGAACGCCCTTGAGAACATCACCGGTGACCTTCATTTCAGAAGGGATATCGGTACACCTGAACTGGTCCAGAGAAGGGTCACTCACATGGAGCAGATCCGTGGATAATTATCTGATATGAGCTGGTAAAATGAAACATCTAATATCAATGACAGATCTTACACAGGAAGAGATCATTGAGATCCTTGACATGGCAGAGGACCTCAAAGAGAAAAGAGTTCGCGGTAAGATCACCGATCTGCTGAAGAACAAGAGCCTTGCGATGATCTTTGAGAAATCATCGACCAGAACAAGGGTATCTTTCGAGGTCGCCATGAGCGATCTTGGGGGACATTCCATCTATCTTAATGCAAGGGACATACAGATCGGACGCGGTGAGACCGTTTCCGATACCGCACAGGTCCTTTCCCGCTACGTTTCAGGCATTACTGCAAGGGTGAACAGCCACAAGACGGTCGCTGATCTTGCTAAGCACTCAAAGGTACCTGTGATCAATGCACTCTCAGACCTTGAACACCCCTGCCAGATCCTTGCAGATTTCCTGACCATACGCGAATACAAGAACCGTCTTAAAGGTTTGAAGTTCGCATGGATCGGTGATGGTAACAATGTCTGCAATTCCCTTATCCTGGGCTGTGCCCTCGTCGGTATGCAGATAGCTGTTGCATGTCCGGAAGGCTATATGCCAAACCCTGAAATCGTGGCAAAGGGAAGAGAGCTCGGAGGCGACATACTGATAACCACCGACCCGGAAGAAGCAGCAGCAGATGCTGATGTCCTTTACGCCGATGTATGGGTATCCATGGGCGATGAGGAAGAAAGGGAGAAAAGGCTTAGCGACCTCGAAGACTACCAGATCAATTCCAACCTGGTGGAACTTGCAAAGCCTGATGTCATCTTCATGCACTGCCTGCCTGCCCACAGAGGCGAAGAGGTCTCCGCAGAGGTCATGGATGGCCCTCATTCAGTCGTCTTCGATCAGGCAGAGAACCGCCTGCATGCCCAGAAAGCACTTATCATGAAACTGATGGCATAAACCCCATCAGCTTTTTCTATTCTTTTCTTTAGCAGTTCTTATCTTTTTTATATCGCCGTTTTAATGGCGTTGTACAATTTCAAAGCCATTGTACTTTTTAGACCCATCCCACAATTTCCATAGCGGTCGCCAATTCGAAAGAGATTATGCTATATACAAACATCAACAATCTATAAATTAGATCAAGAGTTCCTGTTTCTTCTACTCTTGGTCGACTCCTTTACAACCGTTTTTAAAACAAACTCCAAAGAAAACTTTTTTGTCAAGGCCTTCGGGCCAACCAAAGGCGTTAGAGGACCTGGTCCTCTATCAACTTTACCACAACCCTTAATAATGAAAAACACTACTATTGGCTATTATCGTGGAGCGAGAGTTGCCCAGCCTGGCCAAAGGCGCTAGGTTCAGAGCCTAGTCTCGTAGGAGTTCGAGGGTTCGAATCCCTTCTCTCGCACCAAAAACTCTTTTTGATTGATATTGTTAAAGATTGAATGAGGGTACTCTTTATAAATTTTGATTTTGTTATGAGTTCGAATCTTGTCCCTCGCACGTTTTGAAGGGGATATAGTTTTGTATGAAACGTCTATTGTTTGAATATCAACGAATCTAAATTAGCATAGATA
>JAIORJ010000104.1 GCA_021108185.1 Methanococcoides sp.
GACAATGGTATTGTTGTCGATTATGGATCCGGATGCATTTGTGTTGCTTCCAATGTTCACATCGTTGAGTATGTATGAAGATAATATCCTGCAATTGTCCTTAATGATACAATTGGACCCTATGGCAGTGTAAGGTCCGATAAGCACGTTGTCTCCGATGGTAGTGTTCTCTCCTATCACGATAGGTCCCACAAGTGCGGAATTCGTACCTACGACCACGTTGTTCCCGATCTTCAGGGGGCCTTGTATTCGTGCGTCCTTTGTATTGAAATTCCCTTCAATGGATGTTCCTGGGAGGGATTCGAGCATCCATCTCTGTGCCTGCCTGTATGCTGTGGAACTTCCTACATCGGTCCAATGGCCACGCTTCAGCATTCCATTGATCTTCTCTCCTTTGCTCATCAATGCAGGGAACAGGTCCTTTGCAAAATCATATTGCTTTCCTTCAGGTATCCAATCGAATATTTCAGGAGAGCACATATATATACCTGTGCTGGCGAGATTGCTGAAAATTTCTCCAGGACCCGGCTTTTCCAAAAAGCGATGTATCCTGTTGTTAACGTCCATGTCCGCGATACCGAACTCTCGCGGATCGTCAATTGACATAAGTCCGATGGTTATCATGGCATCGTTGGTCTCATGGAACCGGTACATATTGCGCAGACTAAGGTCCATGACATGGTCTCCGCCCACTATCATGAACGGTTCATCTTTAAGGAACTCTTCCGCATTCTTTACTCCACCTGCGGTTCCGAGCCTCTTTTCTTCATATACATATTCGATATGAACTCCGAACAACTGGCCGTCTCCAAGGTCTTCTTCTATTATATCTGCCATGTAGCCAATGGTGATGACTATCTCTGTGAATCCCTCTTTCGCGAGGTGTTCTATCAGATGTACGACAGACGGTTTGTTCAGAATAGGTATGCTTGGCTTAGGCCTTTCAAAGGTAAGTGGGCGAAGTCGTGTGCCTTCCCCTCCACACATGATACACGCTTTCATGCCCTCTAAGATGTTGTTTTTCTTTATTACTGTTGCTATATTGAACAAGAGGTCTGAAAGCTTCAGAGCTTTTCAACGTCCTTCTTGTCCTTAACAATGATCTCAAGTTCACCTTCGTACTCGTCAAGGACCCCGGCAATATGTGCCATATCATTGACTGCCAGTTCCTTGCCTATCTCTTTGGCACCTTTATTGTTCGGAACGAATACAGTGATCATCTCACCTTTGTGATCGATCTCCAGAATAAGATGGTCCCCGGAATAGGTCATTCTCTTGTTGAGGACAGTTCCTTCAACAAAGACCTTTTCTCCGAGAGTTGTTGAATCTGACAATGGTTCGATATTGCCGCTCAACTCTCCGGGGATGTATGTAAAATAAGCTACTGCCAGCGATAGTATTGCCATCGCCAGCAGGATCGAAATTATTTTCTCTTCTTTTTCCATATGTAATGTTCAGTCCTGGCCAATGGAAACCAGTGTGATCTTGAAGATCAATGTCTCTCCGGCAAGGTGGTGGTTGTAGTCAACATAGGCGTTGGTATCATCCATTTTGACAATGGTGACCTGGCCATACTGGGTGAAGAGTGGCATGCCGACCTCTGGTTCGATTCCCATTTCTTTAAGCTGGGTTCTTGGGACCGGCTGAACAAGTTCCTCATCGTATTCTCCGTAGGCTTCTGCTGCCGGGATGGTGACCGTCTTTTCTTCACCGACCGTCATGCCGACAACTCCTGCATCGAAACCAGCTATCATCTGGCCTGCACCGACCGTGAATTCAAGTGGCTCGTATCCTCTTGCAGGATTGTGTTGTCCTGCTTCCTTTGCGATATCTTCAAGGGATGTATCAAAGATAGTTCCGTCTTCAAGCTGACCGATGTAGTTGACCGATATTAAATCTCCTTCTTGTACCATATTATCTTCCTGACTTTCTTTAATTGTAAACTCGAAATTATTTTCTCTTCTTTTTCCATATGTAATGTTCAGTCCTGGCCAATGGAAACCAGTGTGATCTTGAAGATCAATGTCTCTCCGGCAAGGTGGTGGTTGTAGTCAACATAGGCGTTGGTATCATCCATTTTGACAATGGTGACCTGGCCATACTGGGTGAAGAGTGGCATGCCGACCTCTGGTTCGATTCCCATTTCTTTAAGCTGGGTTCTTGGGACCGGCTGAACAAGTTCCTCATCGTATTCTCCGTAGGCTTCTGCTGCCGGGATGGTGACCGTCTTTTCTTCACCGACCGTCATGCCGACAACTCCTGCATCGAAACCAGCTATCATCTGGCCTGCACCGACCGTGAATTCAAGTGGCTCGTATCCTCTTGCAGGATTGTGTTGTCCTGCTTCCTTTGCGATATCTTCAAGGGATGTATCAAAGATAGTTCCGTCTTCAAGCTGACCGATGTAGTTGACCGATATTAAATCTCCTTCTTGTACCATATTATCTTCCTGATCCCCGTTGCTTGCACACCCGCTCACAAGGAGCATGCCTGTAATTATTAGGAGTAATAGTGCTTTTCTCATTGGAATCAACAGTTCTAATCTTATTATGTGTGATAAGCGTTTTGATTACTGCAAATATTTTAAAAACGATATCTAGGGGCTACTTCTCAATTGTGACTCAACATCCTTATATACGGATGCGTACATGTGTAGCATATAGGCTACATATATTACATGTGCCTTACATGACTATTATGAAGGTGAACAATATGAGTAAAACAACAACAATGCTTTTGATAGGCGCTCTATTTGTTGCAGGTGCTGGAATGCTTGCCACAGCAGGTGAAGTTCAGGCTGCTTATGGATATGGCGGATGCCCTGGTTACGGAGGCGGATATGGTGCAGCTTACGGTGTTGATGGTCAGAACCTCGGTTACCCTGAGGTAGTGGTAACTGGTGTGGATGATGCACTGAATATTGCAAAGGCCGACATAGATCCTGATGTGAAAGAAGAGAATATCTATGCAATGGGCAGATGGTGGGTAGTACAGTATGTGGATGATGAAGGCACTATTGCGCAGAGCTACATCGATGCATTCACTGGGGATGTTGTCGATCTTACCGACCAGTCTTACACTTATGCTCCAAGGGGATATGGCAGGATGCATGGTTATGGGCAGGGTATGATGAATGGCTATGGGCAAGGGTATGGAATGGGTAACGGTGGAATGTACCGTTACTAATAATTTTTCTATATGATCGAATTATGTGGGTTTCCTGTCCTTTATTGATCAGTACCACCACAACCACCTTTGGCAGGAAACCTGCTGATGTCATTTTGTCTTTATCGATATCTGTATTTTAAAAAAGGAGCTGAGAAATATGATGGGATATGGTCTGTATGGGGGATATGGTGGAGTAGGAGGTTTTGGCATGATATTCATGTTAATTCTGTTTGCAATTCTCATTTGGTTCGTGATGTCTCTCTTCAGGAATGGGTCCACATCGTTATGCAACAATGGAAATGGTGTGCATAACAATGGTGTAAACAATAACGATGATCCCCGTCTATCGAGGATCGAACAATAGGTTGAGAGCAATCGTGAAACTCTGGGCAAGATATTGAAGAAGCTGGAGTAAACGCTAATATAAAAACAGTTACATTTTACTGATTATCATGATGCACTATTACGATACTTTCAATGCTTTCAATGCTTTCGGTTTCCTTCTGGAGATCATTCTCATACTTGTGGTTGTAGGTGCAGCTATCGTTTTCCTTAGCCGCTCAGGGTTAGTGGGCTCACAGAACAGCAATGAACGGCTTGTGAGTATGGAAAAGGATGTTGCTGACATCAAGAAGACCGTAGAGGAGATCAAAGAGAAACTGGAAGAGATCTAAAACAGCACCCGGTCGAACCATGGAACGTACAATGCAGCAAGTGGTGTCAATAGGGGAGGCTATTTCCCATCCATTACGCCTTAAGCTATTGTGTATGCTTTCTGAGCGTGAATGGTATGTCTATGAGCTTGCCAAAGAACTGGGCGTTTCGCGTCAGGTTCTCTATCTTCACTTAAAACGTCTTGAAAAAGCTGGCTTTGTTGAAAGTGATCTTCGACTTGAGGATGATGATATGAGGGCAAAGAAGTTCTTCAAGTTGAAAGAGTTCAATGTTTCATTGGGCATAAGTGACCTGAAGCCATTCTTCGAATGATCCTTTTTTGATGGGTGATGTTTAACAGCATTAATCTAAGTTCCTGATCATTGATCTCTTTTAATATTACACGATTTATTTCTATCCCCCTTATCTTTTTACATTTTCATGGTATGTCGGGATATCTCCTTGCATTTCTTCGATGTATGTTATCTATTTAACTTAGATACATTATCCGAATGCGCATTGTTATATTCCATGACAAGTTTACTTGTTTCAACTTAAGATAACTTATGCGACCTTAATAGGTACGGGTCAAATGGTACGTGTCTTAAATATAAGCAAAAAGGGTGGTATATGTGGTCATAAATGAATACATTTCAGCATTTAGTTCACCATGCCCAATGGGTGATACTAAATGAACATGGTAATTCTCACAGTCGTAGGTATCCTAATGGCAATTTTGCTCTTTGGTGTAAAAACCGGGATTGGTTGTGGCTTCTCTAACCGTAGTCTGAAAAGCATTCTTCTATTGGCTTCCAGTTATCTTATTTTGTCCATTGTTCTGGGCAGCCTGATAGGATATGTGGACCAGTCGAACCTTGATGTTATTGCGAGCATGGGTATGTCTCTCCACGTCCTGGTTGCATTGTTACTGATCGGGGCGGGCATCTATACGCAGAAACAATGGAATTGTGGTTGTGATGTTTCCCATCGCACATTCCTTGTGATCTCGCTTCCCTGTCCTGTATGCCTGACAGCATTGTTCATATCCTGTATGTTGCTGGCATCATACATCGATATGAGTGGCACTCTGATAGGGTTGCTTGTGGGGGTTGTTTTTTTCATTTCTGTTGTGTCAACATCACTGCTTTGCAAGAAACTTGGCAAGACGCCCGAAACGCTCGGTAATATCATGATGATCCTTGGTATCTACTATCTAATGGGTGCCATTATTGTTCCTGCTTACATCAAAACGAAACAGATGAACATTCCACAATATACTGCACCGCCTATGGATATTCTTCCCTTTGTGGTATTCGCGGTCTTCATTGCCGGGGGATTTGTTCTGAATAAAATACGGAGTAATTGAAAATGGCTATTGATTCATTTTTGTTCCAGCTGATGTACACTGCATCAGCTGCGTTGTTATATCCAGTTGTCATACTGCTGCTGCTAGCAGTCGCAGCATCCCTTGGATTGATCGGTGAGTTCATTTCGGAATATGCAAAACGTCACCGCAATGTACGGGAACTTGAAAAAGTCGGTCGAAGTGTGCAGGAAAGCGTGAAAGCTTCTTCGCTTGACAATGCGGCAGAAAAACTGCACAGTCTTGACCAGAACCAACTTGTAACCTCATTTGCAAAAGATGCTGGTGAGTATCTGAAGCAGAACTCTATCTCCTCTATCGACTGGCTTTCAGAAGAGTACGAAGTAAGGATGACAAAGCGTCTGGAGCAGACCAAGATACTATCTACGGTTGCTCCAATGCTCGGTCTGATGGGTACCCTAATTCCACTGGGTCCTGCCCTCATTGGCCTTGCGCAGGGTGATATCCTCCAGCTTGCTAACAACCTCATGATCGCTTTTGCAACAACAGTTCTCGGACTGTTCGCAGGTGTCGTAGGGTATGTCCTGACACTTGTCAGAAAGCGGTGGTATTGGCAGGATATGGCAGATATAGATTATCTTGTGGATTCCATGGAGTCTGAACAATGAGGAGAAAACGCTATCATAGGCCCGGTATCCTTTATGAAGAAGAAGACCAGAACCCTCTGACAGGGGTTGCGAATCTATTCGATATCGCCATGGTGTTCTCAGTAGCACTTATGATAGCTCTTGTCATGTCTTTCCAGCTTCCTGAGCTTCTAAGTCCTACGGCAGATATCACGATCGTTAAAAATCCGGGTCAAGCTGACATGAAGATAATCGTCAAGGAAGGTCAGAATATCGAAGTACTGAACATGACCAGCCAGATCGGCGGTGGTACTGGTGAGGCTCTTGGTACGGCTTACCAGCTGGCTGATGGAAGGGTCGTCTATGTTCCGGATTCAGGTAATGAGACCGGTTCATGATCTTTTTTTGGTCTGCACTTGATCAGTATGGTCTGAAATAAAATTTGAACATTATTAGAAAAAATTTGAATTAAGAAGTGAATTGAATGTGGAATAATTAGTAGTTTGAAACATCCCGATAAGCCGCCAAGCAAATTTCCGGGATGTTTCAGGCACATTATCGGGTGGATAATATGCAAAA
>JAIORJ010000007.1 GCA_021108185.1 Methanococcoides sp.
TGTTCAAGTACGACAGGTCTGATAAGAAATCTATTAAGGTCGATTAGGTATTGATGTAAGATTTACGCCGGTTGGGTGTGTTTCTACCGGCGTTGTTTTTTATTTATATCTTCTGTCTTGTTTGTTTGTCTTTTTTTCTTGTGTTTCAAAACACGCCGTTGCAATACTCCAGAATTAATTCGGAGGCATCCGTGGAGTTCACAGTAATTGTTAGGCAGCCTCTTTAATAATAAAAGATTACTTATATTTACTAATATCGTCTGAATTATCAATTAACAGCAGGCCTACGACCCCGGACGTGGCATCGCTCTGTCCGGGGCATCTGTTGGATGCTCATTATTGTATTCATGTTGGCTACATGGAAAGATGTAGTTTTATTGAATTTAGTTGAAAATCATTACTAATAATCACATATTTATAGAAAATTGAGCACTATACCGAAATGTTTTTTAAGTTCTTCTAATATTACTTATAGATTATGCCAACCGAACCTAAAAATATAAATCCTATAATAAAAATAAATTTACAAAAAAACATTCAATTCTGTTTTAATTCTGGATTTGGTACTTTAATTACTGAAAATAATGATGAAAAATGTCGAAACTCTATTATTTTTATTCATAATGGGGTAGAGTTATTGATGAAGTATTATTTGAAACAACAAAATGAATTATTAATTTTTTATAAAAATATTACCCCTCATTTTCTACTTAATGGGAGAGATGATCTAAAAAAAGCCATCGATTTGAAGAAAGCAAAAGCTAATACTATTACCTACAATGAATGCAGAGATATTTTAGAATTTTTCTCTCATCTTCCTAATAGAGATAGTGTTTACCTCAGGAAATTAAATAATCAAAGAAATGATTGTGTCCACTACCAATATTCATATATTGAAAAGGAACTTAGGAAACTTCTAATTTCCCACATATATAAATTTATCTGTGATTTGATTTTAGAGATGAAGTTGAACATTAAAGAATTTATTTCAGAGGAAATTATTCTTTCTATGAATAATCTTAAAGATACTATTGATAAAGAAATTGAGCATAGCTACCAAATAAAAATCGAGGCAGCAAAAAACCACTATTTCAAAGAATTAACAGATGTGGATCGTAATCAGAAAGCTGATTCAGAGGATTATTCGAAAAGAAAATTTGACAAGATTGTTAAATGCCCAGCATGCGAGAATAATTCCTTACTTCGGGAAGTAATTCAATATGAAGAAGAATGGTTTATAAATCATGGGATTATCAAACGAAAAGTTATTTTGAAAGATTTATCTTGTCATTATTGTGGATTGAACATTACTGATTATGACCAATTGAAACTAAAATTTGAAAACGAAGAACGTTTATTACAAAATCAATTTTATAGATACTCAAGCGATTATACGCCAGATGATTGTATGCCAGACGATTGTATGCCAGACGATTGTATGCCAGACGATTGTATGCCAGACGATTGTATGCCAGACGATTGTATGCCAGACGATTGTATGCCAGACGATTGTATGCCAGATGATTGTACACCAGATGATTGTACACCAGACGATTGTACACCAGATGATTGTACACCAGACGATTGTACACCAGACGATTGTACACCAGACGATTGTACACCAGACGATTGTACACCAGACGATTGTACACCAGACGATTGTACACCAGACGATTGTACACCAGACGATTGTTCATATTATTGACAAAGGTAAGGTTTGACTTTGCTTTTATATATTATTCCAACATACATTTGTAATTTAGATTGTAAAAAATGTTATTCGAAAAAGTACTTAGAAGAATATCCGAATAATTTGTCTTGGACAAATTTCATCAATATTTATAAATTTTTCAATTTGAAGTATAATAATTTTGCTTTTATAGGTGGAGAACCTACAAAATGGAAATTTATTAATGAATCTATTTTGTTTTTGCATAATAAAAACAAATATGTTAGTATATTTACAAATGGGATAATTCCATTAAATGTTGTTCCAGATAATTTAATAATAACTGGTAATAATATTTTCGATCCTAAATTAAAGGATAATATTATTAATAATCTCTTATTTTATAAAGAAAATGGGGTTAAAATACGTTTAAGGTTCAATATCGACATAACGTTTGAAAAAGAACATCTTCATGAAGCAATTTCATTATCTAAACTATTTGCTGACTTTGTATCAATCTCGATTTTGTATCCCATGGATAATAGTCACGATTATGGAAATATCATTTTTGAATTATCAAAAAAATTACATTACAACTCAATTCCTGTAACAATTATCAGGGCCACACCGTTATGTTTGTTTAATCAAGAACAACGAGAATTTCTAATATCTAATTGTAAGTTAAGAGGTAAGTGTTCATTACCTACTAACTCACTTGTTATAAATCCTGATGGACAGACTATTCAACCTTGTGTAGAATTGAATCTAAAACGTGATATTTCTGATTTATTAAAATATTCTCCAAAAAGAATTTTCACAGATGAATTAAATAAAATCAGATTCAATAGGGATTATAAGTGCAATACTTGTAAATTTTTTATCAATGATGAATGCTGGGGTGGTTGTTTATCATATCTTCTTCCAAACCTTAAATCAGACTTCAATCCTTCACAACTCTTGAAAAGTTGAGGTGTGGGACATAAAATCGGACTAAAATTTTAAGATGTGCGAATTTTTAAGTTTGTGAAGTTGTTTAGACCTTCTATCGGACTATACGAGCATGATTCTGCTATCTCGCAGTCACCGACCCCGGACGTCGCTACGCTTTGTCCGGAGCATCGAAGTGGATGCTCGGGTATAATTTTTCATCTGATTAATTAATCAGAATAATATTCAGGCGCAGGATTTTTAATTATTTTAGTGCAACTAACTAATCATTCAACGATTTAAAAAATCGAACGGTTAAAATCGAAATTTATTAGCATTAAATTGTAAACCTAAAAAGTACATAGTTAATATATTAATAGATATAGAGGGACTGTCCCCCCAAGTCTTATGTAACATCGCTATGTTTGGAGTATCTATTTGATGCTCTATATAGCCTCCCTGATGATCGATGTGTTTGCATTAAGTTCTAAATAAGTATGAGTTTTATTAACAATTATTAAATTAAATTAACTATAGCCTGTAAAATAAAGCCGATAAAAAGAATAAATAATCCAATAATTCCTACAAATTTTTCACGTTCCTTAGGATTATCTCTATCAATCCAATTTAAAATTTTACACAATAAAATTGCAACAAAATATAAAGACCCAATTGAAAAGCCCATCCCAAAAATAAACGTCACAATATTCGGTGATTTAAATACAGAAAAATAAAATATATAAGGTAAACCAATAATAATTATAATAGATCCTGAAATTCCAATAAAAAGATAAATATTTTTATGAATTGTAAAATCAAACAAGTAATTATATAAAAGACCAATGTATAAATATGGTAATGATGTAATTAAAATTATATAAATCGGTCCAAAGATAATTCCAAAAAGTAAAGAAGAGTCATTAAAAAAACTATTAAAAAAACTATTAAAAAAACTAGCTCTAAAAAAATGTTCGAAAAATATTGAAAATGCATATGCGAATAAATAGCTTAGTATTATTAAAATACAACTTATGATTAAATACGAAAATAAAGATTTTGAAATAAAACCATAAAATTCAGGAATAAAATTTTTTTCCAATTTTCTTCTATAATTGGATGGGAAAAAAACAAGGTTTCTAAAAACAAAGTTTATATAAAGATCAATTATTTTAATCATTTCTTTTGTGTTTGCTATAATGGGCACGCTAAGCAAAAAAGCCCCAAGTAGATCGAAACCCAATCCATAAATTGATAATAAATGTTTAAGTGAGTTTAAATCTATCATTTAATTTCCTAACTCAAAGAAGAATATGTTAATTCCATGAAACGTTTATTAGATTTAATTTAAAACTTTATATATATTCCATGAATAAAAGAATTGTTTCTTTGTATTCATAAACTTTTTGATTGATCTTTCCCCTTTAGTTTTTTTTGTAATTCTGATAAAAACCTGCTATTGCAATCTTTACAGATATATTGACCTTAAAAATGTGCGCCTAGTTTAGATTTACAAATTTCTCTTGGTTTATATCGCTATTATGAGCATGAATCCCACATTTCGCAGTCACCGGATACCCCGTACGAAATGTAACGAGGCCTGTATATAGCACATCTTCAGAATTATTCTCTAAATATATGAATATTCCCATCCTCCCCCACCTCCCCTTGCGTTAGAAAAATTTATCATTCCAGATAATAATATTAGCATAATCTTAAATGAAGGAGTTTTTTTGAAATGACCAGAGTAGAAGTACTATTGGACGAGAACCGAACATTCCATCCTCCGGAAGAAATAGTTAAACAGAGCAATGTCAAACAGTGGATGGACGCCCATAACATCCCTGATATCGAATCACTTTATAAACGCAGCCAGGACATCGAATGGTTCTGGGGTGAAGTACAAAAAGACTTAGTAGAGTGGTACTCACCCTACGACAAAGTCCTGGACGGTTCCAAAAAACCCTTCTACCACTGGTTCACCAACGCCAAATACAACATCGTCCACGACGCCCTCGACCGCCACATCGGTACACCCACAGAGAACAAGGTAGCCTACATATTCGAATCCGAACAAGGCGATGTGACCAACCTTACATACCTGGAACTGTACCACGAGGTTAACAGGCTGGCCAATGGCCTTAAACAACTGGGTGTGGGTAAAGGCGACAGAGTGGAAATATACATGCCCATGATACCTGCCCTGCCCATAGCCATGCTGGCATGTGCAAAGATCGGTGCAGTACACAGTGTGGTGTTCTCAGGTTACTCTGCCCATGCACTAAAAGACAGGATTATCGATTCAGGTGCAAAGACATTGATAACTGCTGATGGTTTCTGGAGAAAGGGGAAGGTCATCAACCTAAAAGCACAGGCAGACGAAGGAGTAGAGGGTACAGAGGTCAACAATACAATAGTCTACAAATGGGCAGAATGTGATGTTCAAATGGGAGAACACGACCTGTGGTGGCATGAGTTGACAAGTGACCAGCCATTAGAATGCGAAACCGAGATAATGGATTCGGAAGATCCCCTCTTTATACTGTACACTTCAGGTACCACAGGCAAGCCAAAAGGCGTGTTACATGTTCACGGCGGATATGCAGTAGGAATTTCATTCACACTTAAATGGGTCTTTGACCTGAAACCAGATGATATCTGGTGGTGTGCTGCTGATATCGGATGGATTACCGGACACAGCTACATTGTATATGCCCCGTTAATACTTGGCGTGACCTCATTGCTTTATGAAGGTGCTCCTGCCCACCCACAGCCAAACAGGTTATGGGAAATGATCGAACGGCACAAGGTAAGTGTACTTTATACCTCACCCACATCCATCAGGATGCACATGCGCTTCGGCGATGAATGGACCCGGAAAAACAATATGGAAAGCCTGCGGCTCCTGGGCAGTGTAGGTGAACCCATCAACCCCGAAGCCTGGATATGGTACTATGAGAACATCGGCAAGGGACGGTGCCCGGTAATGGATACCTGGTGGCAGACCGAGACAGGTAGTTTTGTAATATCCCCGCTGCCCATCTCGCCCACAAGACCCGGCTCTGCAGGAAGACCATTACCCGGTTTTAGCGCCCTGGTACTTGGCCATGACGGCAACCCTGCCATAAATGAAGGAGGCAGTTTGGTTATGAACAGTCCCTGGCCAGCCATGCTGCGTACCCTCTACCATGAGTCCGAGAGGTATGAAGAGCATTACTGGAACAAAGCCGGCGAATTCATATCAGGGGATATTGCCAGGATAGATAGTGACGGTTATTTCTGGGTACAGGGCAGGGGCGATGACGTATTGAACGTATCAGGCCACAGGATAGGCAACTCAGAAGTGGAATCTGCACTGGTCAGCCACCCACATGTCAGTGAAGCCGCAGTGGTAGGTCGTCCCGATGACATCAAAGGTGAGTGCATAACCGCATTTGTGGTGTTAAAGATCGGAGTTGAACACAGTGAAGACCTGTTACAGGAACTAAGGGGACACGTGGCCGAAGAGATCGGGAAGATCGCCAGGC
>JAIORJ010000128.1 GCA_021108185.1 Methanococcoides sp.
CGGAGCGTTCGTGATTGTCGCTACCAGCGCAATACGGTTGAGTTATTTCAATGTTTTCGGCCTAGTCGATGATTCGACATACATGGGATTGGCACTTGACAACAATGTCCTAATTCTTGCTTTTGTCTTCCTGTTTAACAGTTTATTCAGCCAGTCGATCTTTTTAGTCGTTATATATGCACTGTTTATGATCCTAGCTGTCTTTAATGTAGCACCAATCCGAACGCCCAAATTTTCCGGCAGTTGGTTTTCTGCTCTCTTGGTTTATTCCTTGGTGTTAACAGTCATCTATAGCTGGATGCTGTGAAGGAAGTAACAGTGCTACCTCCAGTTTCATTTCCATGAAATGAAACTCCCATTAAATCTATTATTTAATGCGAGTTTAAAAATAGTGGTCTTCTTGCTGACGAATTATAAAAACTACTTATCTAAAAAATGGAAGAATTAATGTATAAATATCAATCACTCAGAAAATGCATCTCAAAAAATGACAATGAGTTAATAATTTACGGAGCAGATCGTTTTTCACAGTTCCCGCGCCGTGATGCATCCGTTAATTCAAAATGTGACCGAGCGCTTCCGGTAGCACACCGTGATGATGTAGTTGTTCTACGCGGAAAGCTGGATCACGAGTACCATAAATGGCTGCGCTCTCATGGCCTTGGATCGGATCATATCGTAGAATATAGTGCTCACTCAAGAGAAATGTCACTCTCAGAACTCATCGTTAATGATCCTGAACCAGTTAAAAGATATATCAGGCAGAGCGGGAAAAAACCTGTATATGTACCATGGTTTTCAGGGAGTATGGAAACTGAAGCTGCAAAAGTTATTGATGCTGATCTTTTTGGAGCAACTGAAACTGAAACCCTAAAATATAATGATAAGTCAGCTTTCAAGACCGTATGTAAACAATTGGACATAGCTGTTGTTGAAGGCAGTTCATTTGAAATGAATCCTGAAGACAATGAAAATTGTACAGATATGGAAAACATCATAAACGGATATCTGTCAACCTGCGAAACTGTCATTATTCGCGGAACTTTGGGTGAAGCCGATATGTCGTTGTACAAAACTAAAGGCAATGATATTTCTGAAATATATCATGAAATTGCAGTTAGCGGTGAAAGATCTGTTATCATTGAGCCTTTTCTGAATGTCTCATCTTCTCCGAATGATCAGTGGGTGATCAGCAGAGATGGTAATATAAATTCTCTTGGCATGCGGGATCAAATATGCGAAAGAGGTATGGTACACATTGGTACACTCAAAGGAGAATATCCCTCCCCAGAAATTTCAAATTACATTGCAAAAACATCTGCAAAAATTGTAACTAATATGGCTGAATTCGGATATCGGGGTGTAGTCGGTATCGATTATATTGTATCAGATGATGGCATATTTCCGGTTGAAAATAACGCTCGTTTTAATGGTTCCTCCTATGTGAGCATGATCGTAGATAATATTGAAAAATTGACATCTCCCATTCCATACTGGAAATTTATAAAGATCAAGACAGCTACATGTTCATTTCTTGAGCTCACTGAACGTATTGGGCCACTACTCTATGATGGCAAAAAATTAAATTCCGTATTTCCTTTTAGCTGCGATACATTGCCGTTATCCGGTGATTTTGCTGTTATACTCTTAGCCGAGAATATAGATGAGATCTTCAAGATGGAAGAATCATTGAAAGAAATGGGTGTTAAAAGGGTTTAATCAACCTTATACACCAATAAATTCTCGATCAAGAACAACAAGGAAAAGTCTTCATAGTTTGTGTTAAAGAGACACAAAAATACAGATGAAAGGCCTTTCCTTACTCTTTTTGTTTATGCAAATCAAATTATAACTGCAGATCTAAAAAAAGAAAGAGTATAATGCAGGCTCCCGATAGGTCTTCAGGAACCACGCATTGGAATTTATAATAAGACGATCACTTGATCATCTTAACTGAACCGTCTTTCATACCAACATAGACCTCGTCGGTATTCAGGAAGATACCATGCTCTACAATACCCACACAAGCTGATAGCTTCTGTGAGAGTTCAGCAGCATTTTCTATCACGCCAAATTCGACATCAAAGATAACATTGCCGTTATCAGAGATAACAGGACCATCCTTGCGGGAAGCCAGGCGTATCTGTGGTTTTCCACCAAGCTCGATGAATTGCTTCTTTGCAAGTTCCCTTGCATATGGAAGCACTTCAATTGGTACAAAATGATCAAGTTCTTCGCTCATCTTTGATTCATCTGCGACCACGATAAAGCGTTTTGCAGAATGAGCAACGACCTTTTCGCGTGTGTGTGCAGCTCCTCCGCCTTTGATGACGTTCAGTTTTGCATCCACCTGGTCAGCACCGTCTATCGCAAGATCAAGTACCGGATGCTCTGCAAGGCTTGTCAGTGGCACTCCAGCTTCAATGGCAAGCATTTCCGCCTGATATGAAGTGACGACAGCTAATACATTCAATCCTTCTTCACGTACACGTCTGCCAACTTCCGCAATTGCGAAAGCCGTTGTTGAACCGGTACCAAGACCGATCATCATTCCATCTTCTACAAGACTGGCAGCAGCTTTGCCTGCAGCTTCCTTTTCAGAGCTTGATGCATTTGCATTTCTTTCTTTCATGAATATCCCTTCCATTAAAAATGAAATATGGGAGTTGTCCCCACATCAGGGAGACAATCGCTTCCTGTCCCTTGGGAACAGAACAGTGTCACGGATATTATCTACACCGAGCATTGTCATAACAAGACGCTCGCAGCCAATACCCCATCCGGAGTGTGGTGGCATACCATATTTGAATGCACGCAGGTAGAAGTCGAATCCATCGGAATCAAGACCCTGTGACTCGATCCTTGCTTTTAGCATATCATGAAGGTGGATACGCTGAGCACCGGATGAGAGTTCCATTGTCCTGTGCATCATATCGAATGACTTGGAGACAAGGGGGTTGTCCTCATAAGGCATTGCATAGAACGGCTTGATCTCTGTCGGCCAGTCAGTAATGAAGTAGTGGGATTCTCCGGTCTCTTTGAAAACATGCTCACCGATAGTATGTTCTGCAACTGTTCCGAGGTCTCCGCCCCATTCAACCGTTTCCTCGCTCTCAGCATTGACGATATCAATGGCCTGGCTGTATGGAACTTTCATGAATGGTGTCTTTGGTATACTAAGTTCGATCTCGAGTGCTTCAAGTGAACCTGCTTCGTTCTCAATGACCTGCTCATAAACATAAGCTACCATGTTCTCGAGGATCTCCATGACATCGAAATGGTCAAGGAAGCTTGCTTCAATATCGATGGATGTAGCTTCATTGAGGTGTCTGCGGGTATCATGCTCTTCTGCCCTGAAGATTGGACCGATCTCGAATACCTTGTCAAGTCCGCCTGACATGAGTATCTGCTTGAAGAGCTGAGGGCTCTGGTTCAGGAATGCTTCCCTGTCAAAGTATGTGATAGGGAAAAGAGATGTACCGCCCTCGGTTGCTGTTGCAACTACCTTTGGACTGCATGTCTCGATAAAACCGTCCTTTGTAAGGAAATCCCTGACAGCCCTGAGGACCTCATGGCGTATCTTGAAGATAGCAGTAGTTCTTTCGCGTCTCAGGTCCATGAACCTTGAGTCAAGACGTGTGTCAAGTTCAGCATCCACCTTGCCGGTAGTATCCATTGGCAATGGGGATTCAGCTTCATTGAGAACGACTATAGACTCAGGGATGATCTCATAGCCATTAGGTGCTTTACCTTCCGCTTTTGCTGTACCTGTGACTGCTACTATGGACTCACGTACCAGTTTCCTTGCAGCATCGAAGATCTCTTTGTCGATCTTCTTCTTTACAAGTGTGATCTGGGCTCTGCCTTCACGGTCACGTACGACTACGAAACAGATACCACCAAGGTCTCTTACCTCGTGTACCCATCCGCAGACGGTAACTTTGTCATCCCCGATCTGCTCAATGTCGACCTGGGATGTATAATGTGTTCTGGGGGTTTCTAATGACATATATTCACCTTCCAAAGTTATCAAAATGATATGTATAGCGCTTAATGACGCTTTTGATAAGCTTGTTAGTATATAAGCTATTCTTGTACTCTAAAATGCATTAATGTAAATATATTTTGCTGTACCACTTCTTTTATGGATAGTGATACATGAAGTACCATACTAATGACCTTTCACTATAAATCAGATACGATAAATCATATTATACGCCAAAATTTTTGAGCAATGCAACACAATAAAAACAGTTTGTTCTCCCTGATATGTTAATAGGTGTTTCTCCAAATACCAGTGATTGAAATGAAATTATGAATGTTCATATGTGAAGAAGGCTGGAGAATTGGGCATCTTGTTAATTAAAATATATTATTTTCACTTGAGTTCACAAAGGTATCAAGTTACAGAGTATAGCTCACTGCACTAAACAATATTTATCCTCTAAATGTGAGGGTTGCCCAGCCAGGTCAAAGGCGTCGGACTTAAGATCCGATAACGAAGGTTTTCGTGGGTTCGAATCCCTCCCCTCGTAATCAACTTAGGCAGCAAGGATTTATGCCAATCTCACCTTCTTTTTATTGGTGTTGTAATTGATTCGGACTTTTGTTGCAGTTGATCTTACAGAGGAGATGCGTGAGAAAATAAAGGATATCCAGTCAAAGCTGGAACCCTTCAATCTGAGATTAGTGGACCCGGAACTTGTTCACATAACCCTCAAGTTTCTTGGAGATGTGCCGGAGGACAGGGTTTCCGCGATATCAGATGCACTGGATTCCATTGAATGTGAGCCCTTTGAGGCAAATATAGCTGGTCTTGGTGTGTTCCCAAAGCCAAGTTATGTCAAGATTGTATGGATTGGTGCAGAGGGCAACTTTGTTAAACTACATGATAAGGTTGAGTCTTCCCTCAAAAGTTTCAGATTCAAGAAGGATAGGCGGGGTTTCACCGCACATTCAACTATTGCCCGTGTAAAGAACATACCAAAGTCTGATAAGCAGGAGTTCCTGCGCATACTTGATGAGCTTAAAGATGTGGAAATCGGAAAGATGCATGTGGATCGTGTAAAATTCAAGAAAAGCACACTAACTCCGGAAGGCCCCATCTACGAAACCCTTCACGAGGCAAAACTTGGATGAGTTAGGAAGCGATCTCTCTGGTTTCCCCTTATTATCCACTTACTGGTATGCATTAAATCCGCTTGAGGTTACTATTCTTTTATCCGCTGTGATTATGAGGTATTCGACACTTTCAAGTGGTTCTACCGCCAGGTCTACTGCATATCCCTTTGCGATACCTCCCAGAACTTATCAGGAATATACACAAAGTAACGAGAATCTTCCAATATCACATTTGAGAGCTCACCCTGGTAAATGTAAACCCCTGGGATATCCTCGCCTTTGTGTACCTTCTCGATAGCATCAAGCCTTTTTTTGATATTGGATATGGTCATCTGTATGGAGATTGGCATGGATACCCTTACACAGCGTAGAGTGACAGATCTTCTATCAGAGCTCGATATGCTGGGTGTGATCTCAACTACGGTTCAATCTAGGGGTAGGTCGAAGGGTATTGCAAAATATGTATCTCCAAATAAAAGTATAGATTCAGATGCTCTCAGCGAGCTTCTGTATTCGGATTCCCGAATAAACCCACTGAAGGATTTCGAAATGAAGGCTTATCATGCCGTTTCTCAGATGAGACTGTAATTACAGCAGAAACCACATGTGCAGATGTATATATATTGATTTTTCAAAGGAAATGAAATGTCGGGATGTAATTAGAGCAGTTTACTAGATGTATTAGGTAACAAAAAAATCATATATTATGGAATCGAATAAGCGTGTACTTATTTGAAATAAATAATCAAGCCTGTGAGTTGCTTATTGCTGCTCTTAAGGACTAAGATTATCGATCTTGTACTCCTTATTTTCTTTTATGTTTTTTCTAATTTCTTTTTTGTTATCAGGTTGTATATCAAAATAAATTAATAGTTTTAAAACATATTATCTATTACCGTA
>JAIORJ010000224.1 GCA_021108185.1 Methanococcoides sp.
AATTTTCTGTACAGGCGTGCCTGGAATCCGTGATATTTGGCAAACCCTTCAGCATCCTTCTGGTCGATGCTTGTACCATCAAAGGATACAAGTTCTTCTGAGTAAAGGGCATATGGGGATGTTCTTGCAAGAACTAGAACGCTACCTTTGAAGAGCTTCATTGTTACTGTACCTGCGACACGTTCCTGTGTCTTGTCAATGAACGCATTGAGGTCATCGTAGAGTGGTTCGTCCACGAGGCCGTAGTATGCAAGCTCAGACCACTGTTCATCAACTGCTGACTTGAACTTGAGCTCTGCACGGGTGAGTACGAGCTTTTCGAGGTCTTTGTGTGCTGCAAGCAGAACTGTTGCTGCAGGATGTTCGTAGTTCTCACGTGCCTTGAGTCCAAGGACACGGTCCTCTATCATATCGGTACGACCTACGCCGTGTGCTCCTGCAATGACGTTCATCTTCTCGATAAGTTCGACACCGCCGAGCTTCTGGCCATCGAGGGATACCGGTACACCGTTCTCGAATCCGATCTCAATGATCTGTGCATCGGGTGCATCTTCGGGAGCTGTTGTCCATTTGTATATCTCTTCAGGAGGGATATATCCCGGGTCTTCGAGCTTTCCGCCTTCAATGCTTCTGCTCCAGATGTTCTCATCAACACTCCATGGCTTTGCAGTGGTGACTCCCACAGGTATGCCATGTTCTTTAGCGTATTCGATCTCCCATTCACGGGTGAGGTTCATCTCTCTCATAGGTGCGATTACATCCATATCGGTGAGCCTGAACACTGCCTCAAAACGAAGCTGGTCGTTGCCTTTGCCGGTGCAACCGTGTGCAAGTGCAACAGCGCCTTCCTGTTCTGCGATCTCAACTACCTTCTTGGCGATGAGCGGGCGTGCAATGGATGTTCCCATGACATAGCCTTCGTAGTCGCCGTTAGCTCGGATAAGCGGGAAGATATAGTCGTTCACGAACTCTTCGCGAACATCAAGCGTGAAATGCTTGTCACTGATCTTCTGTGCTTTCTCTTCTGCCTGTGCGACATCTTCCTTTGGCTGTCCCACATCGACTGCTACTGTAATTACTTCATCGTATCCGTATTCTTCCTTGAGGAGAGGGATACAGATAGATGTGTCAAGTCCTCCGGAATACGCAAGTACTACTTTCTTTGACATGATATTGTTTCCTTGTAAATTGATGATCAGTTCTTGATCTCTTTATGATATTCATTGATGGACTTGATGGTTATCTCACCTGTTTTCATGGATGTGATAGCATCAGCGGCTGCTTTTGCTGCCTGTATGGTGGTGATGTATGGCACCTTGAAGTCCACTGCAGCACGGCGGATATTGAATCCGTCCTTTCGTGACTGGCTTCCTGTTGGAGTGTTCACGATAAGTCCGACCTCATCTCTGCGCAACATGTCTATGACGTTAGGACTGCCTTCGTGCAACTTCATGACCGCTTCCATGTTGATACCTTTCTCTGCAAGGTAGTTCGCAGTCCCTTTGGTTCCTATCAGTTTAAGGCCAGCATCCTGCATCTTCTTTGCGATCTCAACAAATGCTTCCCTGTCTGCTTCCTTTATGGACATGAAAACATATCCGCTAAGTGGCAACAGATTGTCTGCACTGAGCTGTGCCTTGAAGAAAGCACGTCCGAAATCGTAGTCTATGCCCATTACTTCACCGGTACTCTTCATCTCCGGACCAAGAACAGGATCTGCTCCAGGCAATTTATCGAATGGCAAGAGTACTTCCTTGACGGAATAGTGCTCGACATGTAACTCATCCTGCTGTGCATATCCCATGTCTTCGAGGGAGTGGCCGATGATGACCTGTGCAGCGATCTTGGCAAGTGGGAGTCCCACTGCTTTTGATACGAATGGGATGGTTCGGCTGGAACGAGGGTTCGCTTCAAGCACGTAGACCTTTCCATTCTGTTCTGCCATCTGAATATTGATAAGTCCTATAACGTTGAGTGATAGTGCTATCTTGCGTGTGTAATCACGTACTGTCTGAAGGGTCTCTTCTGACAAATAACGTGGCGGGATGACACAAGCTGAGTCCCCGGAGTGTATGCCGGCTTCTTCGATGTGCTCCATTATCGCACCGATGAGCACGTCCTTGCCATCACAGACCGCATCCACATCTATCTCGACCGCACCTTCAAGGAAGTCGTCGATAAGTACGGGCTGTTCAGGGGATACGCGTACTGCTTCCCTCATGTAGCGTTCGAGGTCATTCTGTTCATAGACGATCTCCATTGCACGTCCGCCAAGTACGTATGATGGTCTGACAAGTACCGGATATCCAATACGGTTTGCTATCTCGATAGCATCTTCCTGTGAGGTCGCATAGCCGGCTTCAGGCTGTGCAACACCGAGCGAGCTCATCATCAGGTTGAATTTTTCCCTGTTCTCTGCCATATCGATGTCCTCGGGTGATGTTCCCATGATGATCGTGTCGAGGTCAGTACGGCGTGCGAGTTCCTTCTGGAGAGGTAGTGCAAGATTGACGGAGGTCTGTCCGCCGAACTGTACCAGTACTCCATAAGGTTTCTCACGCTCGATTATGTTCATGACATCCTCGAGTGTAAGCGGTTCAAAGAACAGCTTGTCAGAGGTGTCGTAATCGGTTGAAACGGTCTCAGGGTTGTTGTTCACGATGTGTGCTTCGATCCCATCTTCACGGATAGCTGTGACAGCATGGACAGTACAGTAATCGAACTCGATACCCTGGCCGATGCGTATAGGACCTGCACCGAGGATGAGGATCTTTTTCCTGTCGGTTGGTACATCCTCGCACATCGTTTCATAGCATGAATAATAGTAAGGTGTCTCTGCAGCGAACTCCGCAGCACAGGTATCGACCATCTTGTAGGTCGAGATGAGGTCGTTAGCACGGCGCAGATCGTTGATCTCTTCACGGCTCTTTCCTGTCATTTCTCCGATGCGTTCATCTGTGAATCCCAGGCGTTTCGCTTCTGTTAGGAGAGCGATATCAGGCTCGCCTGCGAAAAGTTCTGCTGCAAGCTTCTTTTCCATCTTGACGATGTTGTCTATCTTCTCGATGAAGAATACATCAATGCCACTGAGTTCGGAAACTTCCTCGATGCTCATTCCGGTATTAAGGGCATGGAAGATAACGAACAGCCTTTCGCTTGTAGGGGTCTTCAAAAGGGTGATGACCTCTGCCTGTTCCCATGTCTTGTTACCGAACTTCATATCGATGTCAAGGGACCTGACCGCCTTCTGAAGGGATTCCTCGATGGTACGTCCGATGGACATTACTTCACCGGTACTCTTCATAGCGGTGGTGAGTGTCTTGTCAGCGGTGACGAACTTGTCGAATGGCCATCTTGGGATCTTTGTGACAATGTAATCGATGGTAGGTTCAAAGGATGCAGGTGTCTTCTTGGTGACATCATTGAGTATCTCGTCAAGTGTCATTCCAATTGCGATCTTCGCTGTGACCCTTGCTATAGGATATCCGGTCGCTTTTGAAGCGAGAGCGGATGATCTTGAGATACGTGGATTCACTTCCACTATCCTGTATTCGCCATCCTTAGCAGCGAACTGGATGTTACATCCACCTTCAATGTCGAGAGCACGTATGATCTTTATAGCTGCTGTACGAAGCATCTGGTGTTCGATGTCGTTAAGCGTCTGGGAAGGGGTAACTACGATGGACTCACCGGTGTGAACTCCCATCGGGTCAAGGTTCTCCATGTTACAGATGACGATACAGGTATCGTTGGAGTCACGCATGACCTCGTATTCGAATTCCTTCCATCCAAGAACGCTTTCCTCGATGAGGACCTGATTAATCCTGCTGCGGCGCAGGCCTCTTTCGGATATCTCGAGAAGCTGTTCTCTTGTGTATGCGATACCGCCACCGGCACCTCCAAGGGTGTATGCGGGGCGTATGATAAGGGGTAAGCCAAGTTCATCGATGATCGCTTCAGCTTCTTTAAGTGTGGAAACTGCCACACTTCTAGGCACTTTCTCACCAATGGCTTCCATCTTGTTCTTGAAGAGCTCACGGTCCTCGGTGTTCTTGATAGCATCAAGGGATGTTCCAAGCAGTTCCACATTGAACTTCTCGAACACACCCATCTCAGCAAGCTCACTTGTAAGGTTAAGGCCTGTCTGACCGCCGATACCTGCAATGATGCTGTCAGGTCTTTCCTTCTCGATGATCTTGGCGATTATCTTTGCTTCAAGCGGCTCGATGTAAACAGCATCTGCCATTTCCGGATCTGTCATGATGGTTGCCGGATTGGAGTTTACAAGGACTACCTTGTATCCTTCTTCTCTCAATGACCTGCAAGCCTGAGTTCCGGAGAAATCGAATTCTGCTGCCTGCCCTATCATTATCGGACCGGAGCCTATGAGCAGGATCTTCTTAATATCGTTTCGTTTTGCCATTATACCCTGCCTCCCATAGCTTTCATTACTTTGCCAAAGAAGATCTTCTCTGTATCTCTTGGGCCAGCATGTGCTTCTGGATGATACTGAACACTGAATATATCGAGGTCCTTCTGCTCGATACCTTCCACGGTCCTGTCATTGGTGTTGACCTGTGTGACAGTTACATCGGTGTCATCGAAGGAATCTCCTTCCACAGCGAATCCGTGGTTCTGTGATGTTATGTGTACAATTCCTGTTTCAAGGTCCTTGACCGGTTGGTTTGCTCCACGGTGTCCGAACTTGAGCTTGTATGTGTCAGCTCCAAGGGCCCTTGCAATGATCTGATGACCAAGGCATATTCCTGCAATAGGAACAGTTCCTGCCATTTCTTTTACTGCGTCTATGGCTGCATTTGCATTCTGTGGGTCACCTGGTCCGTTGGACAGGAATAAAAGATCAGGATCAAATTCCTGAATTACAGAAGCGGGTGTGGTAGCTGGTACCACTGTAACATCAATACCTCTGTTTAAAAGACTTGTAGAAATGTTTTTCTTCATTCCGAGGTCGATAAGTACTACATTTTTCTTGTCACCGGTATTGACCTGACTTTTTATGGTGTAGGGCTCTTTACAGGTTACCCTTGAGATCAGGTCGAGACTGGATATATCCGGCTGCGCTCTTGCCAGCCTTACAGCCTCTTCACCATCGTCACTGCCATTGATAAGTGCAGCACGCATGGTACCATGCTCTCTAGTACCGATGGTAAGCATACGGGTATCGACACCGGATATTCCGGGCTTTCCCTCATCTTCCATCAGTTTGTAGATATTACGCATGGATTGGTGGTGACTTGGAGACGGACATGCTTCCCTAACTACAAGGCCTTCGGCCTTTACACCGTCGGACTGGAAGGTCTCATCATTGACCCCATAATTTCCGATAAGAGGGTATGTGAACATCAAGATCTGACCGCTATATGAAGGGTCTGTCAGTGATTCCTCATAACCTGTGTACTGAGTAGTGAAAACAAGCTCTCCGCAAACGATACCTTCAGCACCGAAACCGGTACCTTTTAAAAACGTTCCATCTTCTAATCCTATTACCGCATTCATCATCTGAACCTGCGATTAGATATCATGAATGGTTTATAAGGGTTATGATGAATTTGCCGATTTATAGGTGGGTCGTGGGAAATTTTG
>JAIORJ010000212.1 GCA_021108185.1 Methanococcoides sp.
TTGCAAAAAGGGTGCTCAGTTTTGAGGTAAGGGATGATTTCGCGGAGGTTGCTCGCGAAAATATACGACGTGCAGGTCTCGATAATGTGGAAGTGCGATGCGGTAATATCGTTGATGAAGTTAAGGAACTCGATGAGAAATTCGATATTGTGACGCTTGATACCATCGATTCAGCGACAATTGTGCCTTATATTCCTTCGATACTGAATCCCGGTGGTTTCCTTGTCACGTATTCGCCTTTCCTGGAACAGACGGCACAGATCAGAAAAGCAATAGCTGAGACTGATTTCTTTGAGGTGAGGACGATCGAATGTATCGAACGTGCAATGTCCTTTTCAGATCGTGGCACACGTCCTTCAACATCCCGGGTCGGGCATACCGGATATATCACCATTGCCAGATTGTGAGAATATTATCTGACTCCATCTGCGGTTATGGTGAATTCGCAGGTGGTTCCTTCCGGGCGGGAGCGATGTTTCCATATCTTTGCTCTGCGGCGTCCCGTTCCGGTCTTCTCAAGCTGAATTATTGTTTTCGAGATATGCTCAAGACTACTGCCGCCTATTGGTTTTAATGAATTTGATTTGATATCTGAATAGACCTGATTGGTTATGACTACCACTATGTCGCGTTTTCGTGCGAGACTGTGGAGGAATCCTATCTGATTTGAGAGCTCTCTTCTAGTCCTTATGCTTGAATCCTCATCATCAAGTTCGAACCTATAATATGCTGTTGCAGAGTCAACAATGATGACTCCAACGTTCTCTGTGCTTATCTTCTCGGTTTCCCTGACCGCAGAATACTGCTCTTCGAAGCTATGGGGCTCAAAAATGATTATGTCCTGGGCGATCTTTCTTGCGTTCTCGCCGGCTATCTGTTTGAATCGATCTGCAGAGAGGCCTTCAGTATCGATGAATATTGCTTTTTTCCCTTTCTTAACACATTCGATGGCAAGTTGCAGGCAAATATTGGTCTTTCCGCTACCTGCTTCTCCGAATATCTGAGTAACAACCCCTGATTCGAAACCGCCTCCCAGGAGCTCATCTAGAGGCTTGCAGCTTGATGGTAACTGTTCTTTTATTGTCTTCACCTCGATATGGATTAACTGCTATTGTGGAATTTATGATATACATCTTTTGGCAAAGGGATGTTCTCTTATGTTAGTTCTGTTATGTAGGTTGTGTACTTCTCTTTAACAAATATGGTTATCTATTCGATATTACCTGTGGTAACAAACATGGTAATCAATACTCAATTTGTCTCATTATAATGGTGAGTTTCCCATGCGTCCATTACCATCTTTGTTACCAGGTATGATGTATTAGTATCCAATCATGGGGGCAAAAAGCATTATTAAGTGAGAGGTCCATAATGCTAATTTGCTCAAGTAGGGACCTTTTGCGCATTATATGCGGGCTATTGAAGGCGTTTATCATTTAATGTCTTCATGGGGGATGGGTGCAAAAGGTCTCTCGCTTACGTATCAAAATCTAATGGAAGGAAGATCAATGTCTGATATTATAATTTATACAACGGAAACATGCCCGAAATGCGTTCAATTGAAAAATGTATTGAAGTCCAACAATGTGGCTTTTACTGAAGCGGACATGTCAACTCCTGAGTCCCTTACAGAACTACGCTTAAACGGTGTTTTCACTGTAACGGCTCCGGTATTACAGATAGATGATGACTTTCTTACGTATGAAGTGCTATTCAACAGTGATGGGGTCGATCTTGGATCACTGAAGAGTATATTATAAGGGATGTGGTCATGTGCAATCGGATACAAAAGCTATAGTTGATCCCGATAAGGGATTTGAGAACGGTGCAGTGGAATCTGCACAGGATAAAGGGTCATTAGAGGCTACAATGATGCCACTTACCGAGCCACAGTCTTTGCAGCAGACACTTGACGGTCATTTCATTTCGACCATGCCAAAGGTTCGTACCACCGATGGCCATATGGTGAACTGGGACCGCAACATCGTGGTCAATCAACTGTTAAAAGAGACCACTCTTAGTGAGTGGTATCATAACATTTCTTCAATTTCGAAAGATGAGGCGCATGATATCGCAAAGGAAACGGAAAAGCGTATCCGTGGCATGAACATCAAGTTCCTCTCTGGTCCTCTTATCAGGGAACTTGTGAACATGATCCTGCTCGAACGTGGTCATCTTGAATGGCGTAATGTCTCTACAAGGGTAGGTTCACCTGTTTTCGATGCATGTGAGATCGACCAGGGTTCAGGCTTTGAGGCCAATGAGAACGCCAACCTTCAGGAAAATGCGGAAACGTCCCACAAGAAGAAGGCCGACAAGATCTCCAAAGAGCAGTACCTTCTATTGCTTCCTCCAAAGATAGCCGATCTTCACCTTAATGGTGATCTTCACATTCACGATCTTGAGTACTTTGGTACCCGTGCTTTCTGTCAGGATTGGGACTTGAGGTATTTCTTCTATTATGGTCTTATGCCCGATGGGTCAGGCGCAAAGGCAAGTGTTGCAGGTCCGGCAATGAAGGCCGAGGTCGCAATGTTGCATGCGGTCAAGGCTCTGGGAAGTGCTCAGACCAACTTTGCAGGCGGACAGGGATTCTACAATTTCCTTACCTTCTGTGCTCCGTTCTTCGAGGGCAAGCCCTACAAGGAGATCGAACAGCTGATGCAGATGTTCGTCTATGAGATGACACAGATGATGGTCGCCCGTGGCGGACAACTTGTGTTCTCATCGGTACAGCTATCTCCAGGTGTCCCAAAGATGTGGAGAGACAAGCCTGTTGTTTACAGGGGTCGTGTCTGGGATGGTACCAATGGCACTGAAAAGCGTGTCTATGGTGACTATGAACGTGAGGTCAGGCTGGGTTTCAAGGCAATGATGAACGTCATGCTCGAGGGCGATTACTGGGGCAAGCCATTCAATTTCCCGAAACCTGAGATATCCATCGAACCGGATTTCATGGTAGAGGATGAGATGTTCAACCGTGCAAATCCAGAGCTTCCAACCTATGATGAACTTTATACCATGACATTCGAACTGACTGCAAAGTTCGGTACTCCTTACTTTGATAATCAGCTTCCTGAATACCGTGGTGCTGGAGAAGGTATCTCCTGTTATCAGTGCTGTGCTTACCAGTTCTCAGCAAACGCGGACGCAGACTCAGAGTTCGATGAGAAAATGTACTTCAATGAAGGAAAGCACTTCTCAATGGGATCTTGGCAGGTAGTTTCACTGAACTGTCCAAGGGCTGCATATCTGGCAGATAACGATGACGAGAAACTGTTCTCTCACCTGAAACACCTCATGGATGAGGCGATGGAGATCTTCCAGACAAAGGTCAAATGGTTAAAGCCTATCATTGATAATGGCAGGATGCCATTCGCAACACAGCAGCCAAAGGACCCTGTTACTGGTAAGAAAGGTGCGATCGCGGTCGATATAGATTCACTGGTGTTCACCATTGGTGTTATCGGTATCAATGAGATGGTCCAGTATCACACCGGTTCACAGATGCATGAATCCAGAGATGCTTTCAAGCTGGCTATCAGGGCAATGACCGAGATGGATATATACGGCAAGGAACTGTCCCAGAAATTTGGTATGGAGATAGCTCTTGCAAGGACACCTGCCGAGACCACTGGTCAGAGCTTCATGAGGAGTTCAGGGACAAGGCTCTCTCAGTTGTCAAAGGCGATGTAAAAGCAGCAGTTGAAGGTGTAAAGAACACTCACAACCTGCCTATCTATTACACCAATGGTACTCATGTGCCACCAGGGGCTGACGTTTCACTGGTCGACAGGATCAACATCGAACATGTGTTCTTCCCTATAGTGGACGGTGGAGACATCATGCATATCTGGATGGGTGAAGGCTCACCGGACGCTAAGGGTCTGAAAGATTTCGCCATGAACCTTGCGAAGAACACTCAGGTGGGATACTTCGCTTTCACCAAGGACATGAGCGTTTGTATGGATGATTTCCATATGATGGCTGGTCTGAAAGATGCCTGTGAGAACTGTGGTTCCGATAATATCGAACAGCTTTCAAGGGTCACCGGTTATATTCAGGCGGTCGGTGGCTGGAATGCTGCGAAGAAGCAGGAACTGGAAGACAGGAAGCGCTACAATTCAGCCGATATGGTCTGAAGTTCAAGGTGCTTGATATTTAATGGATGTGAATTTTGGGGAGATAATCCCCATATCAACTATTGACTGGCACGGAAAAGCGTCAGTCGTTCTTTTTTTACGTGGCTGCCCTTTCAGGTGTCCTTACTGTCATAACTATGAGATATTGACAGTTCCCGATATGGTCGATGTGAAAGAGCTTGAGAAAAAGATAGATAACTCTCTTATTTTTGTAAGCAGTGTTGTCTTTTCCGGTGGGGAACCACTGGCTCAGAAGAATGCAATTATGCATCTTGCTTCCTATGCAAAGAATAAGAAGCTGTTCGTGGGTATTCATACGAATGGCTATTATCCCGATGTTATGGAAGAATTGATGGATCTAGGTCTTGTGGACAAGTTCTTCATTGATGTAAAAGCCCCCCTTGACGATCCTGATATGTATGGAAGGGCTATCGGTTATGGTGAATATTCTGTTGTTCCTGATCCTGCTGATGTTGTAAAAAATGTCAGGAAGACCCTCTCTATAATTACTGAAAAAGGTATGGAGTATGAACTTCGCACCACAGCGATACGCGGTTTTATAGGCGAGCCGGATGATATTGCAAAGATCGCAAGTTCGATAGCTCCATATCTGTCCATTTCGGGTGCTCCCTATGTAATTCAGCAGGGAATACCTGCAAACGCAATGGATGAGATAATGAGGGATATTGTGCCGTTTTCACGCGATGAGATGCTGGAACTTGCAGGGCGTGCCCATGAATTTGTCGATAATGTGTGGATACGTACAAAAGAGAAGGGTAATGAGAAGGTTAACTTCGAATCAAACTGAAGTTTAAGTAAAAACTTTATATGTTCGGGATATCTCTTTGTTTATAAAGTCAAGGGGAAGGTATCCATGAAACGAACACATCTATTCCTTTTTATTCTGCTATCTCTTTCGGTCATAGCAGCAGGTTGCACGGGCTATGAGAGTTCCAACCAACAAGCTTTCTCTCCTGAAAGTGATATGTTGTCGTATGATCTTGAAGAAACATCTTTTGATGATGGCTCATCTTTTAAGGTGGCTGACAACGGCGCAGCATCTCA
>JAIORJ010000181.1 GCA_021108185.1 Methanococcoides sp.
CAGTCCCTTTTGCAATTTCAATACCATAAGAAACTGCGTTTTTGACATTATCTGAACCGTCGGTTGCAATCATAATTTTCTTACAAATATTCCTTTTCATCTTATCCACTCCCCTTTTGTCCCATAATCTAATAGAGACAGTTTATAGACTCGTTTGTAGTATTTTAACTCATGAGTCTTGATAGATACAATTTACACAACTGAAACTTTGGCTCTGTAGAAATCCTCGATATTCGGACAATAATCAAATTTAAAAATATTATGGAATGTGTTACATGGCGTTGGAATATAATCCCAATTCCAGTCCAAAGATGTTGATTTTGATAGGTTTTCTACATAGCCCAAATATCACTCTGCCTGCTTGTAATCTTTCCTTAAGAGGTCTACTATGCCAGATGAAGTTGGCGTTTTCTATTTATTGATTACTAAGCATTATAAATTTATTGATTTGTGATTGTAGATTATACAGCTAAATAATGCAAAATAAAATGACCTAATAATGCTAATAATTTTATATGAAAGAAAAACCGGAGACAATGTCAGTAGTTCGCTAATTTCATTAAGGCTAAATTTGAGATTTTGCTATCCACATCAATTACTAAAACTTTTATAAGTGCCCCCCTATATCTGTCGTTATATGGTATTCTGTAATTCGTTTCGATCTGTCATTCTCGCAAGGAATGTTAAAATTAAGAATTGGATAAGGGTTGTGGATTCAAATCATACCCTTCGCACTTATCTTAGGGGATATAGTTATCTCATAAAAACACTACGGAGTGGTGTGGAATTTGTGCACAAACGATTTTTATAATAGTTGATTTCAAAAAACTTCCCCGTGATATAATATGATACATTTGTGGCTCTGTAGAAATCCTCATTTGAATAATAAAAATAACCTGGACATACCTGTCAAGGTTATGCACTAATAACTTGAATTTAATCTCTATTTGTTAGACAAAACACAGTTATACCCTTGTGTTTTTTGTTGGAAACCTACACAGGGCACTTCTCACTATTAAATTTATAGATGATCAGTTGAATTTAGGGAAGATGATTTCTACAGAGCCTATTAATTATTGTTATATCAGTTTAAATTTAGGGTGGGGATAAAATGACCTTAAATACTGCAGATATTGCAAGCGTTGCAGACATGCCTGGATGGTGGCCGCATATTTCAATAGGTATCTTTTTTTGGGTTCTTGGAGTTGCTGGTGCTGCGATAATGGTATATCTCAGTGAATGGGAAAAATTAATGGGAAAAAGTGCTCGTATATTGGAACTTGAAGAGGAAATCAGGTCCAAGAGAGATCGCAGAAAAACTGAAAGACCCGGATGATGTCGATACCAGGAAAAATGGGAGGAAATGATCGACCTCGAAGAAAGTCGGTTATGCGCAGAAAAGAGATATACTAAAAATCTTGGAATTATATTATACCTATTTATTGGCGGTGTGATCGCATCCGTCCTAGCTAATGGCATGCTGGAAGCAGTTGCTGTTGGTGCGGGATGGACCGGGTTCCTTGGCATATTTGCGATCAAAAAGAACAGTGATGAGAGAAGAGATACGGGACAAAAAAGATGACGAAGATCTGAAGGAAATGAAGGAATTATTGACCAAAGAAACTCATGCTGCATATTACAAAGGTTATTACTCTGCCATAGAACAGGTAGCAAAAGAAGAGGATACAACTGTTGAGGATGTGCTGGGAAAATTAGGATACGAGGTCGAATAATGGATGAAAATGATCGTGAGAAGGAATTCATAGAAAAAATGTTAAAGAAACAGAAAGCTATGCCGGAAAATCTAACTCAGGAAATAGAAGAGGCATTTGAGCAATTTAAAGAAAAAACGAATAAGAAAAAAAATATTGATAGCTAGATCTGGAACGTGACCGTAGCAGGTGACTAAGGACCAGAAGGACGAACTGGTCTTCTAAAGCACAAGAAAGCTCTGCTGATCAATACGACTCATTGCTCAGAGTAAGACCAGAAAGCTTCAGGCTATCAAGATGCCATGGAAAATAGTGGCTGAACTACCTTGGATCACGCATCGAATCTTTAAAATAATCGTAATCAATAGAATCTACTGCCCTCACAGGTTCAGCTAAATCTTCCATTGCGCAGGGCGAGGCTACTGGCTCTTTCAGCATGGCTTTTCAGAATTTCCTGCAACAACTGCCTGTCCCAAAGAAACCCCTCCATCACCACATGGGATCTTTTTATGTGTGATAAATTCAAAACCTGCCTCCTTGACAACTTCACTGATCCGGCCTGTTATGTGTTCGTTGTATGCAACTCCACCACTGAATCCTATAACATCAATGTTCCTTTTTTTAGCAGATGAGATGGCAAGTTCTGCAACCCCAACGGCAAGTGCATCTTCTATAGAATATGCCAGATCACAAACTGCGTGTGTATCGATCCTTTCGTATAGATCGTATAACAAACTGGTAGTATCAAGCACGCCTCGTTTACATTTAACAGGCAGATCTACTTTATATGAGCTCTTTTTTGCAACTGATTCCAGCTTCATTGCAGGCTCACCCTGGTAACTGCGATAATGTGAGACACCAAGAAGTGCTGCTGCACTATCAAGCACCCGCGCGGCACTACTCGTTCTAACCAGGTTTATACCTTTTTCCAGTTGGTCCAATACAATGTTACGTTCTGATTCGCCATGCTTAAAATAAAGAGGTAAGTCCCTCAATTCTTTAGGCTCAAGAACATCATGCAGCATTCCCAGAAGCATACGCGAAGGATATGTTGCAGCCATATCCCCCCCAGGCATTGGCTGCTCCATAAGATGGGCAGTTCTTTCATAACCAGAATAAGTGGCTTCAAGGATCTCTCCACCCCATATTGTTCCATTTCCCCCGTAACCTGCACCGTCAAGAGCAATTCCAATGATCCTTGAATCAAACGGCAAAAGGTTATCCACCATTAGCGACACGATGTGTGCATAATGATGTTGCACGAAAACCGTGTTATTTCCACCTTTTTCCTGTGCGAACCGTGTGGTATTGAATTCCGGATGCAGATCACAACCCCATAAGCCAGGCTCAATTTTTGTCAATTGTTCTAAATTCAAAACAACCTGCTTATGATACTGATCGGTCTCAAAGTGCCTTGTGTTCCCAATATATTGAGAAATATATGCATTGTTCTTCTTTGCCAGGGTAACAGTAGTATTTAGTTCGGGACCCACACCTATCGCCGGCTCTATTGGGAACGGAAGTTCTATCTTCTCAGGTACAAAACCCCGCGATCGTCTTATAAAAGCCATTCCACCATTAACGGACCTGATCACCGTGTCATCTGTCCTGTTCTTGATAACATAGTTATGAAGAAGATAATGATCAGCTATCTTATGAAGATGTGACAATGCCTCCCCATTATCGGTCACCATTGGAAGACCTGGAAGATTTGCAGATGTCATTACGCAAACATCCGTATCACTATTATCGAACAGAAGGTTATGTGTGCCTGAGTAAGGTAGCATTACACCTATATTATGCAGATCGGGAGTAATGTGACACGATAGTGAAAAATCATCACTTTTATCCAGGACAACTATTGGACACTGACTGCTGAGCAATAAGGAACTTTCATCTGCACTTATACTGGCAAAAGAACATACCGTTTCAATATCTTTTGCCATCACCGCAAAAGGCTGGGCAGGACGGTTAAGAGAATTCCTGAGCTTTAGGACCGCACTGTCTGAAGTAGCATCACATACAAGATGGAATCCACCATATCCTTTGACTGCAACAATTGATCCATCATCTATGAGTTCAGCACATTTGATAATAGCATCATGTCCGGATGCAAGGACATCACCGCTTCCATTAGTAAATGAAAGGACAGGACCACAATTTGGACAACACGTGGCCTGTGCATGAAATCGTCTGTCAGAAGGCATCTTGTAGTCAAGACTGCATTCCGGGCACAGTGGGAATTCAAGCATACTGGTATTTTCCCGATCAAAGGGAAGAGAACTTACCAGAGAATATCTCGGACCACAGTTCGTACAGGATGTAAAAGGGTAATGATAGTGCCTGTCTTTGCTATTATACATGTCCTGCAGGCAATCGGAACAGATCGCAGTGTCAGGCGGGATGATGGAGTTGGCAGTTTCATCCTGTTCACTGTTAAGTATCGAGAAATCAGAAAAACCTGATACAAGAAAAACCTTCGTTCTTATTTGGTCGATCAGTGATAGCGTTGGCTTCTTAAAATAAAGGTCGTGGAGGAAACGTTCAATATCCTTTTTTTCTCCTTCTGCAACTATCTCTACTTCATTACCTGCATTTTTTACATAACCGCAGAGTCCGTTCTCTATTGCGGCATGATATACGAATGGGCGAAAGCCAACACCCTGAACTACCCCGCTAACATTGATCTTTCTGCATTGAGTTTGCATCTTTAATTACCTGGTTCAAGATAATATGAATAGATCTCTTAGAAAATACACTCAGTGTTTTAGCCTTAAGATGTTCCTACCATTTCCTCAATAATATACGGAATCACCCGCTCCACTGCATCAAGAACCTCTGGACTAAGATCCATTGATAGCCACCCCTTTACCTCGCCGATCTCGATTCCAAAAACGATGACCTCAGGAAGGTCCTGAACATGTTTACCAATGGACAGGATATCAGATATACTGATATCATGAGCGGAAAAAATTCCAACGTGTTCATAGTCTTTATTCAAAAGGTCCTCAAGTTCAAAACGAAGAATTGAACCTTTTTTCGTACTGCCCATCATTGAATCAACAATAATTACTTTATCAACACCTTCCAGCAGGTTCAGGAGATCCAGGCCACATACACCAGCATCCAGGATATCAATACCCTCCGGAATATCATACCCTTTTTGTTCAAGAGTCCTGACAACCCTTACGCCAACACCATCGTCTCCCATTAACGTATTTCCACATCCGATTATGCGAACAGATTGATCAAATTCAGACATTTCAGCCTCCTTGTATAGTCTTATCGTATGATGAAACTTAATATTCTCACAACAGTCTGAATATACCCGGAGGGTTCTTCCCAGTTAGATCCATGGTGTGGACAGCGCATGTGATACAGGGATCATAAGACCTTCCCACATGCAATATACCGGTCGGATTACTGAAGTCAACTCCCAGCCAGTTATCAACTGCAGATATCCTGC
>JAIORJ010000013.1 GCA_021108185.1 Methanococcoides sp.
TAAAGATCGAGATCATCGATCTCATCCCGCCTGAACCCCCCTGGCTGTCATTTGCCATCCAGCGTCTTGTGGATAGCGGTATCCTGGGTGAATTGAATATTGTCTTTGAAAGAACATTCATTGATATACGGCAGTTCGAAGGGGATAAAATAGTGTACCCCTGTAATGCATCTGAATTAAACGGCAAGTACCTTGACTCCGACGATGATATTGAAGACGGTTCGTTATTGGTGGGCTGCGATATATCCAAAGAGCTATTTGAACTGCGGTTCCCTGATTATACATACAAACAGATCAACATGTGTCCACTTAGGACTGAATTTGTCAAACCTTCAAAACCTTTTATTACAAGATGCTGCCAGACAAAGAAAACCGGACTTATCAACATCAACGGCCATGATGGTGTGGTAGTCCACTGGGGGGCATCAGAATATGATATTGTGGATGCTATACGGCTGCTGGTAAGCAGACTGGACGAGGACTTCAATGAAAGTAGCAGTGATTGAGGGCGACGGTATAGGAAAGGAAGTAATTCCTGCTGCTGTCGATGTATTAAACGCTGTGAACCTGGATTTTGAACAGGTGCCTGTAGAGGTCGGATATGGTAAATGGGAGCGCACCGGCCTGGCAATGGATGATGCTGACCTGGAATTAATGCGCAGCTGCGACTGCATCCTGTTCGGTGCAATTACCACACCAAATGACCCCAATTACCAGAGTGTCCTGCTGCGTATCAGGCAGGAACTTGACCTGTATGCAAATATCAGGCCGTTCAGGCCGTTGGGTATTACAATGGATATTCCCTACAAGCCCGCAAAACCATTTGATATCATTATTGTCAGGGAGAATACCGAAGGACTTTACGCAGGCATAGAAGATGTGAACCAGAACAGGGCCTGCAGTACCCGTGTGGTGACCAGGAAGGGATGCCTTCGTATTGCAAAGACTGCATGCAAGCTGGCAAAGGGAAGAGGCAATAGCATAACCATTGTCCATAAGGCCAATGTACTGAAGTCATGCGGCTTTTTCAGGGAGCTTTGTATCGAAGTGGCCAATGAGAACGGAGTACGCTATAATGAGATGCTGGTGGATGCCATGGCTTACAGCCTGGTCCTTAACCCTGAAAGATATGACGTGATAGTAACCACCAACCTGTTCGGGGATATACTCAGTGATCTTTGCGCGGCACTGGTGGGCAGTCTCGGCCTGTGCCCCAGTGCAAATATTGGTGATAAGTATGCCCTGTTTGAGCCTGTACATGGCTCGGCACCCGACATTGCAGGCAAGGGTATAGCCAATCCACTGGCAGCGATCCAGAGTGCAAAAATGATGCTGGAATGGGTGGGGGAATTTGAAAAAGCCGGACTGGTACAATCAGCAGTTGATAATGTACTTCAAAAGGGCTTAAGGACTGTCGACCTGGGCGGTTCGGCATCTACAAATGATATGACAAAAGCAATTGTGGAATATATCAGGTCAGTGCAGTAGAAGCTGTTTTGCAGTTATTTTATGGCATATAGTGGCTGTCCGATAATTCAAAATCCTAAGAAAAAGGAGCACGATTATAGCTTTAAATCTAAAAAAAACAAAAAAATATTACCAGAAGTGATTGTTAGACAGCTTCTATATATCAATAATTGACTTTTTGCACAATCCAACTCATGTTCGTTTTGAAGAAAAGAAATTGAATATCATCCATTATCAGACTTCCATAACTCTATTTGCGTAGAGACATAAATTTAGATATAATTAATAACTATGTAAGATTGAGTGAGGATAGTTATGGAAATAAGTCCTATTAAAGAAAATCCAGCTGAACTTTTAAGGGATATTCAAGTCTGGAGCGATAAACCTATACCATCTGCATTTTTTTTTAATTTTCAAGAATATTCCAAGGCTCTGGCAACAATAATCCAAAGAAAAGATACTGATACTCCACTTACAATTGGTATATTTGGCGACTGGGGAAGTGGTAAGACGAGCTTGATGAAAACCATTGAGAGTAGACTTAATGGGTTATATTTTAGTGATGAGTTTGAAAATTTTGAAGATTTTGTTGATAATCTGGCAGTTAAATTAAAGTACCCGGATACAACACATCTAATTTCTCGTTATTGTAAAAAGCAATTTTCTCAAAAAGGAAAAAAATTACTATCTGAAACTAATATAATAAATATTTCAGGTCCATTTCGTATTGCCTTTGTCGAAGAACTTAATAAACTTATAACACGTCCTCAATTTTTCAATAAACAAGCGTTTGCAGAAGTAAATTTAACTGATAAAACAAAAAAATTGCTACTGAAACAACCTCTTACTTATGAAGAGATGATTAATTTAAATCGTTCGCTCTTGAATGATGCATATGAAATTGAGAAAGATTTAAAAGAAAAAGACACAAATTCATATCCTGTTAAAACCATCTGGTTCAATGCATGGAAATACGACAAGGAAGAAGCTTTGTGGCGAGCTTTATTGATGCGGATTCTGGAAGAAATGAAAATTCCTGAAAAACAGGCAGTACAAGATAATTCGAAAAATAAATTAGCATGGTTAGCTGAAAAAATTGCCTCCTTCAGCCAAAGACTACGTAATAATTGGCATTTCAACATTGATGATATCAAAGATCTCGATCAATTATTATTCACTATTATCTATGCAAATAACCCTCTATCTACGTTTTTAATGGAGAAATTATCTCCTGATTTGAAACATCTATTACAGGAATATGTTCTCATTGATCAATTCGATACTCGCAAAGCTACATTTACTCTCAAAGCTACATTAATAGATGAACTCAATCAGCTTATCGTTAAGGACCCATCTGTTAAAGGCAAGATTGACCACTTGCATTTGAAGAACACGGCCAGAGAATTACTTCAACAAGATCCTCAGGGAAATAAACTCACCCAACTAAATTGGATGATTCTGAAACAAGCTCTTTTTTCTGATGTTGTCAATAAAGAGATCGACGATTTTAATAAAGACATCGAATGCCTTCAAACAAGTCTTTATCAGGACGTCTATCGCGAAGAACTTGGAGGTATTGAAATTGAACCGACAAAAGCAATTAAAGGGACAATTAAGTTAGGACTTTCTGCAATTCCTGCTATTGGCAAGCCTGTATCCGATATCTTAAAAGAAATTGACAATGAAAGTGCATTCAATGAACTTCTAGAATCAGTACAGCGTAAAAAGAAAGTTGATTTTATTGAAAGAGTTCAGTTTATGGAACAATTTCAACACAAATTTGAGATGATCGTTGAAAATTATCACCGCAATAAGCGAATTGTAATCTTCATAGATGATCTTGACCGGTGTCTTCCAGAGAAGGCTATTGAGATACTGGAATCTATAAAACTTTTTTTAGACGTGCAAAATTGCATTATTGTTTTAGGCATTGATGAACGGGTAATTTCAAAAAGTATGGAAGTGAAATATAAAGATTTCTTAATAGGGGAAAATAAAGAAATACCAATATCCGGCGACAATTATTTAGAAAAATTCATCCAGCTTGGCTTTAAACTACCTATTATTTCAGATAAGAATATCGAAGAATATATCAATAATTTAAAAGTCCCTGATTTTTACGCACCGTTTTTGGAAATGATAATAAAGGGAGTCGAAAACAATCCAAGGAAAATAAAACGTTTTTTTAATATTATAGAGCTGCATAGGAAACTCGCATATTCCCTCGAGGAAATTACTGAATACTTGAGTGAATTAGAAAAAGCCAAATCCATAAGTGAAAAACGTTTCGATGCTTTACTCGTTGAATGGCAAAAAATCAGTCAGCACCATCCTAAAATTCGAAAGGTGATAGAAAACAATCCAGAAATTCTATTAATTTTACATGAATATTTAAAATCGGGAGAACGGGATAAAATAAAAGAGAATCTCAGCAATGTGAGCGAAGAATTGTCAGAAATGGTGATAAAGGATACCAAGCTCATGGATCTCATAGAGATATTTCCCTTTGACATATCAGAAGGAGATTTTATTAAAGATATCAACCAGGTCATATTAGAAAAAGCCCAACCCATAAGGGAATCAAAAGATATTAGAAAACGTTTCGATGCTTTACTCGTGGAATGGCAAATAATCAGTCAGCACAATCCTGAAATTCGAAAGATAATAGAAAACAATCCAGAAATTCTCTCTATTTTACATGAATTTTTAAAACCTGAAGAACGGGATAAAATAAAAGAAAATCTCAGCAAAGTAAGTAAAGAATTGTCCGAAATTGTGATAAAAGATGCCGAGCTCATGGATCTCATAGAGATATTTCCCTTTGATATATCAAGAGGAGATTTTATTAAAGATATCAACCAGGTCATTTATCTTAGCAGTTTCACAGCTGCAATGACAGATCAAGGAGAGGAAGAGAGCATAGAGATAAAATCCATGTCCCGTAACGAAATTGAAAATGCAATCGAAGAAAAGAAAAGCTTGATGGGGAGAAATCTGAAGGGAGCTGATTTGAAAGGGCTTAATCTTACAGGAATGAATTTTAATGGTGCAGACCTGACTGGAGCTGTGATCACAAATGCGAAATTGACACGAGCTGTACTAAAAAGTGCCAATCTCACTGATACACAATTGGAAGATTCTGACCTTAGGTATACAGATTTTTGGTACGCAACGTTAATTAGGGCAAACCTGAAAAATGCAAATTTAAGAGATTCTATATTATTTAATACAGACATGGAGGGTGCAGATCTTTCAGGAGCTAAATTGACAAATGTAGGTCTGATGAATGCGAATCTAAAAGCTGTCAATTTCAAAGGGGCGATTTTATTAAACGTAAATCTGAAAAATACAAAATTTGACAAGCGTACAGATTTCACTGGAGCTGAGATCAATTTAGTAACCATTGACAATCTAAAAGAGAGTAACTGGAAAGATGCAAAATGGGACACATATTTGCGCGAGCAGATTGAAAAAAAATATGAAATGAGCTAATGGCATTCTGGCAAAAATTCCTCCTTTTTTTATTTTCCCAAATCCAGTATCCTTACAGCCAGCAGTGCGGCATTGACTCCGTTGTCGATTCCCACACTGGCAACAGGTACACCTTTTGGCATCTGGATGGTCGAAAGTAGTGCATCAAGACCTCCAAGTTTGCTGCTTACAGGCACGCCGATAACCACTTTT
>JAIORJ010000135.1 GCA_021108185.1 Methanococcoides sp.
TTGCCTTAACCCGAAAGGGTGCAGAATTACCAGTGGTGTTCCATTGTATGAATGGGTGCGACAAGAAGCTACACCTTGAATTGCAGCAATGCCACTCCTTCCATTCGGAGTGACCTTATTATGGCGTGCGTCCCCAGTAATGAGGAGGTATGAAGCCCATAAGACAATGTGGAAAACTCTGAAAGTCATGTTCAGATAATCTGCTAAGGTAAGAATACCATGAAGAAACATATGTTAAATCATCGTAAGAGTCGTGAACAATGACAAGCGAAATATGACTGCGACGCTTGAACCAAAAGGTAAAGAATCAGACCATAATGGCTTCGTTCACATTATGGGGAAATGGACTAAGAATTCTCGGCTTATAGATGGCTTCTAAAGTATTCACAATTATTTGTGGTGTAGAACTTGGTAAGCCCTATGTGCTCCCATTATCGGTAGGAACTCCGCAAGGAGCAACAACGGCACAGAGGGTAGAGGAGGCAGCAAAAAGCGAAAGCCAGGTTGTAATGACCCGGATAAGAACTCAACATTAGTTCTGACCCTAAAGGGTGCAGACTTGCTGCTGGTGTTTCACAGCAAAGAAAGGAAGTATACCCGTGAATGTACGAAATTCAAAGACGCAAAAATGCGAGAAGCGTACAGACAAAGACCTGACCCGTCAATGGAAGTCCATTGACTGGAAGAAAATAAGGTCCAACGTTAACAGGCTACAGACCCGGATTGCAAAGGCAACACACGAAGGAAAAATAAGTCTTGTTAAACGACTTCAGTACCTGCTGACAAATTCTTATTCAGCAAAAATTCTTGCAGTAAGAATCGTCACGCAGAACCGGGGTTCACGTACTCCGGGTATTGATGGTGTACGCTGGCTACGTCCACATCAAAAGATGCAGACAGTGTTAAGTATCACCCATAAAAAGTACACTGCGCAACCATTAAAAAGGATTTATATCCCTAAGCCTGGGAAAAAGACAAAACGCCCACTTTCCATCCCAACCATGTATGACCGTGCAATGCAGGCTCTCTATGCTCTGGCACTTCAGCCAGTTGCAGAAACGAGTGCTGATGCCAGGTCATTTGGGTTTCGGTTGTTTCGAAGTGCGCAGGATGCATCACAATACGCATTTATCTGCCTTCGACACCCAAAATCAGCTCCATGGATTCTGGAAGGAGATATTAAAGGATGTTTTGACAATATATCCCATGAATGGTTAAAGGAAAATGTCCAGATGGAACAATCGGTTCTATCTCAATTCCTAAAGGCTGGGTATGTCTTCGAACAGAACCTTTACCACACAGATAAAGGCACACCCCAAGGCGGCATAATTTCCCCAATCCTGGCCAATCTGGCTTTGGATGGAATAGAGGGCATTCTGAACGAACAATATCCAAACATGAAAGTTCACTTCATCCGATATGCGGATGATTTTCTGGTCACCGCCCCAAGTAAGGAGGTGGCTGAAGAAATCCGTGAACTAATCAGGATATTCCTTGCAGAGCGTGGTCTTGAACTTTCTGAATCCAAAACATTGATTACTCATATCAATAATGGAGTTGATTTTCTTGGCTGGTCCTTGCGAAAATATGGTGGATATTTTGTGACAAAACCATCAAAGGAATCAATCAAGAAAATAACAGATAAAGTTAGCAAGATTATCCATAAAGCGGCTGCATGGTCACAGGAACAATTGATTAAGGCCCTAAATCCAGTCATAACAGGATGGGCAAATTACCATCGTCACATTGTGGCCAAGAAAACATTCCAGAAATTAGATAATATCATCTGGAACATGCTGTGGGGATGGGCTAAGAGAAAACATCCGAAAAAAGGGAAGAAATGGATCGCGCGGCGATACTGGCATACTGAAGGCACAAGAAACTGGGTCTTTAAGGAAAAGGCGGCAACACTTGTTCTGTTCGCAGATACAAAGATTCGTCGTCATGTCATGGTAAAACTTGATAAAAACCCATATCTTGACAGGGATTATTTTCTTGAGAGACTGAATAAAGTCCAAAAGAGTACTCCATGGATTCAAACAAGACTTTCATACTTCGCAAACCGCCGCCCAGAGTATGGGTTGTGAAATGCGTGAGCGGAGTGCGGTGAAAGTCGCACGCTCCGTTCTTAGAAGAGGGAGAGCGAGTAATCGCTCTTCCTTATTCGACAGGCAAACCATGAATGTGAGATGCTCAACGACGCTGAAAAGCGAGAGACTCACAGACGCTCAATGCGTTAATAGGCTGCAGACCGGAATTATAAAAGCAACTATCGAAATGATAACTGCTGCCCGATACAGAAAGGGTTATGGAAGGCTTGAGCCGTATGCGGTGAAAGTCGCACGTACGGTTCTTAGAAGAGGAAGAGCGAGTAATCGCTCTTCTTTATTCGGCGGTTTTCTGAATAGTCCCAGTAAATAATAAAAAGTCTCGTTTTTTACCAAGTACCTTACCAACACCCGAGGATATCACCAGCACTAATAAAGTACCAGCAACTATAGCCACGATTTCACCAGGCTTGCCCCTTCCTTCCATGGAATAGTAAGGCATGGGTGCCTCATATTCTATGGGCGCCTTCCCACCTATGATCTCCTCCACATGCTCCGCATGCCCCTCATCGCCTCCCACAAAAAATATGGATCACTCCAACATTGTGTGGGTAATAGTTTGCCTGGATCATCGGAGAAATCGAAAATCTTGACAGGATTTACAGGATCGACAGGATACTGGTTGCCATTCCATCCTGTAAATCCTGTAAATCCTGTCCATTAAGCCAGGTCGTGAGATTCCATGTTCCATGATATGTTCCTGAACAATGAAGTTACCCACACGATGTTAAAGAGAGTCAAAAATATCAGGGTCGAAACTTCGCAATCAATATAGCCGTAATGATAATAACCAGCAGCACATCAAAGGCTGTAAAAAATGAAGTTTGCATGGAAGGGTCATCTTTACTCTCACCATAATGTTCCAGTTCAGACCCTTCACTTGCTGATGCACCAGGTGCTAATTCTGTAAAAGAATAAACAGCATTTCTTGTGGAAATTGTCTGCTTTACATCATCTTCTACTTCGCCACTGGTAAATTGGCCGCTTAATCTTTGATCTCTTTCATCTATAGTATGATCAAGCTGCACTCCCAGACCCAATCCCATTCCTTGCGCAAGTGTTATTTGCGTAGCAGCAAAGTTATTTGCATCTACATAACCAAATCCCTTTAGTCCTAAGACACGAGCAGCGATGTAGTTGTAATTACTTTTATCATCATCCGAAGGGTCACCATAAGAATACGCCAGTGTTTTATCCAGTACAGAGCTATTTTGCAGATATTCCCATTTGGCAATGTTATTGATCCACTTATAAGGATCATCATCCTCTCCTGTTCGTATGAAAAAATCTACATAATAGTACTCAGGATCAGCTGAAGTCCCTTTAAAGGAACTCATAAAACTTTCCCACATGTAATAATCATTGTCACAATGGTCTGCATAATATCTTACACCGTTGGCAATTGTCTTTTGACCATTCATGTGGACATGATCATTTATTGCAGTCAAATGCTGGTTAAATTCATCTTTGCTGCTTTGCCCATAATAACCCGGATCAATTTCATCCCAGAAGAAACCGTCAACATAATCATGACTATCAACAAAATCCATTATTTGCTGCTCCCAGTTATTTTTATCAGAAGCACTCGCATATGTACTGCCTAATGCCTTGTATAAATAAACATCAACACCTGCACTGCGGATCTGTTGAATTTCACCCTGGTTATCATCAGCAATGATAACAAACGTTAACCCTGAGTCTGCCCAGTCTAAACCCGAGCAGTTAAGCCACCCGTAATAAGCAATATATTTTACATTGTCCGAATCTGCACTGATGGGCGGTACAAATATAATCAGTAATGATAAACAAATGACTGTGCATATCAAATAATTTTTTATATTCATCTTTTATTTTTTCCATTGATATTATTTCTATGCTCTTCTATAAAGTGTTATCTAATATCCTGGCCAGACTTTTTAATTTTCTTTTGAAATATTTATAGTGTATGATGCCAGAAAGATATAACAATTCAGGAATTTAGATTAATTATGCCATCAGGGGAGATCATTAAATCTGTTTTATCTAACTGATGTAAATGCAGATACTACAGGCTTACTTAAATGCCCTGTTAAACCTGTTCCTTAGATCATAATAATAGCAGTCAGGATAATTATGATATCGATCATTATTATGCCTGTGGCTGGAGAAATTGCATTATTGTTGTTAATGTCTTCATTTTACTTTTAGAATTTATGATGTCTGGTAATGAAGGGTGATTATTTAAAAAAAAATCCCCTTTAATAGGGGATTGAAATGTGTTTTACCTTATTTCAACTACAGTATCTAATACCATTGAATTTGAGGGTAGGTGTACCATTTTTACATCATACTTATCACCCAGTAAAAAGAGATCGCCCTGACCAGCATAAGTTGCGTTGTTAAAACCACTTGAAGTATCAAGGGTAGTTTCACCAGTAGTTATTATTAGTTGGTTACCAACTGTAAAATCATTTGCTGCGAGTGAAAATGCATATGCCGGTACATCCCCAGCTGATACTACTGATAGTTTCCATTCACTACCTTTTAATGCTTCTCCACCACTATGTTCAATTATTATATCTACATCAGATGTAGCAGAATTACTTGTTGCAGTAATACTAACCGTCGGTGGTGCTGTACTCAAATTTCCACCCATGCCGAACACGAACGCCGCAATGACCGCGGCCAGGATGACAGTGATAGCCACCATAAGAATTACACCGATGACTGGAGACACTGCATCCTCATCTTTGCTAAATTTTCTATTTGCTTTCATTTTTGTTCACTCCTTAGATTTCTTCTTCATTGCCTTCTCAAGTTTCTTTGCCCACATATC
>JAIORJ010000161.1 GCA_021108185.1 Methanococcoides sp.
CGATACGCCTGTGAGGGAAGCTCTTCTTCTGGATCATCTTTGAGATAAACCAGGACACTGGAAGGTCCTGGGAGTGGGTGCTCATGCGTTGAGCGTGGGTCGGGAAGTGGTGTGTGCGGACGGTGGCCTCGGGTGTTAGTGAGTGCTGCCGGTGGCGGGCATGGCTGTTAAAATATAAAATTTATGAAATACTGCACCGCAAAGCACGCAAAGGACGCAAAGTTAAAGTAACATTGTCTTTGCGCCTTTTGCGTTGAAACACTTAACGTCAACATTCAATCCGCCCATATCTGCGTCCATTGTTCCTGTGATTCCAGAGTGGTTTTTCCAAAAAGGCCGGATTATGCAGGGAATGCTCAGGAATTATGTCGGGATGAGAAGGATGGGGTATAGTAATGAGATGAAAGCGCATTATTGCAAAACTCTGTAAGTCTGATCCAGACAATCTGCTAGTACCAAACTCATATTAATTTTAACTGTCAATGTTGGGATTTAACATCATTTGACATTATTAATAATAGCTCAATATAATTTGCAGACATAGTTAATTTTTTTAATATTACATATTCCCAGATAACTAAAGTGGTGGCTGATCAAACCGCATTTCCATAATTTATTCCAGTGTAATATCCCCGCCAAGTGACTTCATAGCTTCAAAGAAACCAGGATAAGAAATATCAACGGATTCGGCAGTATCGATAATCGTATCCCCGGCAACCATTCCGGCCACACTCAGCGCCATTACGATCCGGTGGTCGTGCCAGCCGCTCACACTGGCACCATGCAGGCCGCCGCCCCTTATCACCAGCCGGTCAGGCTCCTCTGTTATATCCACTCCCATCTTGGTCAGTTCCACAGTCATGGCGTGCAGGCGGTCGGTCTCTTTATACCTGACATGTCCGGCATTCTCGATCACCATCTCGCCTTGGGACAGCGCACCCAGTACCGCCAGAGTGGGCACCAGGTCAGGTGTCATGCCTACGTCCACTGTAATACCTGTCAACTGGCTTTTATTCACCCTCACCTCGCCTTGCTCCCGGTCCCATTCCAGGTTCGCACCCATATCCTGCAGGATAGGGATTATAGCAGCATCACCCTGCTTATTCGGAAATAACCCGCCCACAGTAATACCGCCGCCTGCCAGGGCACCGGCAGCCAGCAGGTATGATGCTGAAGAAAAATCACCGGGCACCGTATAGACCGTGTATTCGGTTAATTCGTATGACTGGTTCGGGGGAATGATAAATGACAGGTGCCCCTTATCGTCTTCAACCAGTTCTATCTCAATGCCTGCACTTTCCAGCATCTCAATAGTGATCTCCACATACGGCCTGGACTTTAATTCACCATCCACCTTGACCACGGTCCTGGTCCGGCACAGCGGGCAGGCCATGAGCAGGGCCGAAAAGAACTGGCTGCTGATACTTCCGTCCATCACCGCCTCACCTCCGGCCATGGGACCTTTCACTTCAATTGGTGCCATACCGTTATCCCTGGTGGAAATGACACTGGCCCCAAGCTGGTTCAGGACATCTATCAATGGTGTGTTGGGGCGCTTACGGATGGAGTCGTCCCCGGTCAGTACGGTTGTGCCGTCACAGAGGGCACTGACAGCCATCAACAGCCTCAGTGTGGTACCGCTGTTGGCAACATCGATAATGCTACTAGGCACGGAAGGTTTCCCTTTCACACCATCCACAAAGAGACTATCACCATTCTCCCGTATCACGGCACCCAGTGCTCTGCATGCCCTGATAGTAGCAATAGTATCGGCAGACAGCAGGGGACGCTTTACAATGGTCTGCTCTGCCAGGGATGCCATGACCACGGCCCTGTGGGTGTAACTCTTGGACGGGGGTGCAAGCACCTCACCATTCAGGATAGATCTGTCAACTTTTGCTTTCATGGGTCACCAAAACCACATTGTTAGTTAGTGTAAATTTATTGTCAACAGTAAATTAGTGCATCTTTGTTTTTATTCGAATTTATAGCCTTTTTACAACTTAATGATATTTTAATATTTAATAAATTGCCCTATTTGGTTTTAACTTTTTAAGGAATGCCTTGAGTGCCCTTCATTAAAAGTTCAATCACTTGTTAAGGATTTACATAGGCTGTTATAGTGGAAACAAGTTTCTTATGCTTCGAGGCACTCCGTCAACGACCTCGGATTTCGCTACGCTCAAATCCCGGGCATCTTATTGATGCTCGGGAATTTATTAGTCGCGAACTAATCTTTCAGATCTATATTCTCTGAATGCATCTTCAAATTCAGCATCAAGTGCTGTTCTTACAAGTCCTACATGTGTAAAAAAAACATTCTTCTTTGTTCGTTTTTCTGAGGTACCTTTTACAGATTTACCATCTTCTAGTCTTTTCTGGTTAAGAGAAACTTTTTCATCTTCAATATTTTTCACAATATTCCAATTTCGTGAAATAATATCCTCAAGATCACTTCCTATATTAATATCGAAATACCGAAGATCTTCTAATAATTCGGCATAATTTTCTTGAGTACTCTTGTTTTCTTCAGGAAGAATTTTATCCAACAAATCTCGTAATGAATCAGTGTTTAAATTTATTGTTTTGTCTTTATCTATATGTTCTATATAGTCCTCCCTTTCATGTAATACACGTTCAAATTCAAGATCTACTATTTCTAAAAGTGCTGCAGCTCGATTTATAGACCTACGAATCGGAATTGGAACGTCGCTATCTCGTTTATATTGTAAAATATGAGAGGTAGATGCCCAGATATGTTGGGATGCAGTTCGTACTTGAACTTCAGCTTGGATCCCTTGCAGACGTCGAAGAGTTGGAACACTTAACCAGGTTTCAGGTGGCTTAAGCTCATAGTGAATAGATCCATATCCAAATTGATCCGTGCTAAGCCGTTGCTGAATATCCTCCTTTTTAACAATTGCAAAATTTTTTTCTAATATTTCACAAACTTTATCAAGATCACGTTTGAAGAGAAGAATAATACGAAGACCAATAATATCAGAAATTTCCCCTAATTCGGATGGACAAAGATTCTTTCGATTACATTTATCAAAAATAGACTTTATTGTCTTTACTCTGGATTCGATAGGAAATGCAGTATTTATTTTTTCTTCAATAATAAGCTCATTAAGTTGAGTTACAAGCTCAGAACAGAGTTTTACATAAAGTGGATAATTCTCTTCATATTCAACTTGTAGCTGATCAGATAAATCAGGAGTACTCATTGTTACTTTCAAAATTTTCAAATGATAAAAATGTTTCCATTTCTAATTGTGTTAATTTGCTATCATGTAACATCTTGCTTTTATTATAAGTTTTAAATGTCTTATGAATTTCTTTCGAATAAACCGAGCATGAATCACCCATCCTGCAGTCACGGACTCCGTTTTAGAAAAACAGGGCATCCCATCGCAGATGCTCAGGGTTTGGAATTCCACAAGATCGCAGAGGATAATTTTTTGTTTTCGGCGCAGGTATATAGTTTAGAGGAGTTATCAAAATTTAATAAATTAACGCTGTTCATCATTTAATTTGTGTTGCAGAAGGTACATTCATTATTAAGGTAACATTTATCACAGAGGGGATTTGATGCTGAACAATAATCCTTGCCAATCAAATACAAAGATTTATCCAATCGCCAAGGATTTTCAGGATTCATCTTACGCGTTATCTCTGTGGCTTTATCAGGCGATAATAACTCTCCTGTGAGAACACGCCCAAGCACTCTTCTAACATGAATATCTGCTTTGACATCTCCAGAGCCCAATATCTGCCCTGTATCACATAATGCTCCATTAATCATTCGAGCAATTTGCTCGCCTACACTCAATTCATTGAGCCGTTCAAGGACAATGACTGGAGTTTGATCGGCCCAGATTTTTCGTGCATCGCCATCATAACGAGTTACGATTTCATTTCCAATTCTCCATACTCGCTCATGTGCTTGTGATAACCAATGCAAGGAATATTCATCCTTCTTTGAGATCCATTGTGATTTAGAATTACTGGTAATACACTCCCATAAATCGTCTGGGTCTCCTAGAATATCCTCTGCCAGCCTTCGAGCATTTTCCCAAGCAGTCTCCGCGAGAATTTTATAATCAAGAATGCTACCTAATAAAAATTTGTTTGCGCTCTTTTTATCAGTTGTTTGTCCTTTTGATTTACCAAGCCAATCCCAGAATTCAATATCATCACCCTTACGGTTGTTTAGAAGAAATGTAGCTACGCGTTGAGACTTGCTATTCATGTTATAAAACCTCGATTATTTAGTGTTAATTAATGTTCGCAACTGTTAATTGCTAAGTGTTTGCTGGTGTGCGTCAGTTGTTTTTCTCGAACATGGCCTTAACAAAACCCAAAAACGGTGGCGAAGGCCTGTTGGGTCTACTCTTGAACTCAGGATGGAACTGGCTGGAAAAAAAGAAAGTATGTCCCGGGATCTCGGCAATCTCCATCCTGTTCTTGTTACGTCCTGTGAATTTCATACCAGCCTTTTCCATCTCATCGATATACTCAGGATTCACTTCATACCTGTGACGGTGCCGCTCTATTATCGCATCAGAGCCATATAGTTTATTGGCAAGGCTTCCCGGTGTCAGTTCAGCAAAATAATCACCAAGCCTCATTGTGGCACCCATGTCCACAT
>JAIORJ010000052.1 GCA_021108185.1 Methanococcoides sp.
CTCTGAATATAAAGTTTAAGAACAGGGGTATTCCTGCAGGTTCTATTCAGCAGATAACTTTGAAAGGCATTACAGTCGAAGACAAAGTTGCTTATGTGACTGCTGATTGTAATGTAAGTATTTTTAAGAAAGAGCAAGTTGTAGGTTCTGCTCAAAAACAGGTATATCTCAGGACAGAAAAGATTGGTAGTCAATGGTTTGTGACAAAAGTGGATTTTGACACCCCTCTCGCCCAATCGGATACGGCTTTTGTGAACGAGACACTGCCTTCGACACCCTCTAATCCATTAGTTGGTAATGTGCCGCTAATTGGTGGGGCGTCGATTGTCATTCTCCTGGCGGGTCTTGTCATAAATAAAAATAATCGATCTGGTGGCAGTTCAGTTTCGAGCGTGGATATCTCTAATGCAGTTCCTGTTGAAAATAGTGCTCTTGCACAGTTCATTAAGATAATGCCACCTGCTCAGTGTGCATCCGGCCAGGGTGTTGAGGTTGATGTGTGGGTGAAGAATTTCTATCAGCAGCCTTATGAGAATCTTGTAATAATTGCGACTTTTCCAGCTACTGTTAAAGTAAAAAAGGCCACTCTTTCTTTTGGTAGCATCAATCCGGGGCAATCTGTAAAACAGACATGGAAGCTCACTCCAACTGTTCCGGGGTGGGCTGCGATAGAAGAGCCGACCGTTGTATTTGAATTTGGCGGGACACGTTACAGTGGACAGCTTGATCAGGCCTGGCTGAACGTTCAGTAAGGGTATGAGTGCCTGATGATCGGGTATTTCCCTTTTATTTTTTTAGTATTGTATTTATTGGATGAGTTTCTTATTATATAGTATAAATAGAACTATATGGGGAGGTATTTGATGACAAAAGTTATACTTGTTCACGCTTCATGGTGTCATGTCTGTCCTGAGGCAAAGAAGCTCTGGCAGAGCTTAAAAGAAGTGCATGATTTTGATTATGAAGAAATTGATTTTGACACTCCTGAGGGTGAGAAACTTGCAGAGGAGCATTCTATAATGTCGGTTCCTACTACTATCATAGATGGGGAAGTGGCATTTGTTGGCGTTCCTGACAAGGAAAAAGCTGTGTCTATGTTATCCTGATGAGGTCGTTAAAGTGGTCTATGATCTTATAATCATTGGTGGAGGGCCTGGGGGTCTTTCTGCAGGGATCTATGCTGTAAGGTATGGTCTCAATACGCTCGTTCTTGAAAAAGGATTTGTTAGCGGGCAGATATCAACTACTGGTAATGTGGAGAACTATCCGGGCTTTCCATCCATAGGTGGTATGGAGCTTATGGACAAATTTGCCGAACATGCAAAGGCAGCAGGAGTCGTTGTTGAGGATAGGGATGTCCTTGGGGTTCGGTCGGAGGGGGATAAGAAGATCGTCCACACCTCTGAAGGTGACCTTGAAGCGAGCAGTGTTATTATTGCAACCGGTGCAGAACCTAAGCATCTTGGAATTCCGGGAGAGGAGGAGTTCCGTGGAAAAGGTGTTTCCTATTGTGCTACTTGCGATGGTCCTTTCTTTTCAGGTCGTAATGTAATAGTGGTGGGTGGCGGCGAGTCTGCAATTACGGATGCTCTGATCCTTTCTGATGTGGCTGCATCCGTTTGTATTGTTCATAGAAGGGATGAGCTGCGAGCTTCGAAAATACTTCGGGACAGGGCTTTTGCCAGATCAAATATTGAGTTCTTATGGGACACTACTCTTGAGGAAATTGTCGGGGATTCTGTCGTAAGAGAGGCAGTTATACGCGATATCAATGCCGATGAGGTCCGTAGGGTTCCTATCGATGGTGTCTTTGTATATGTGGGCGTGGAGCCTAATACTGGATTTGTGGATGTGGATAAAGACGAATATGGCTTCATCATAACCAATGAAAGGATGGAATGTTCTGAAAAGGGCATTTTTGCGGCCGGGGATTGTCGTGATGCTATCCTGCGACAGGTTATAACAGCTGCAAGTGATGGTGTAATTGCGGCTTTCGAAGCTTATAATTATGTTTCCGGACTCAATAGGGGTGGGAAATAACTCCCGTTCTGTTCATTTTGTAGTATTTTAGAGATCTAAATATCATAAAGGTGGGATAAACTATGATCTGTTTGAGAATATGTAGTGATTCAACATCAGAAGACCTTAAGCCAATAGCTGAGGCAGTGCATGCTGTGCTTGGGATCCCTGTTACGATCCGAAGTAAGAATTTAAAGGGACTTCGTATGGAAAGGGGGATCGTTGTGGATGATGATTATACTGGTCCTGTTCTTGAAGAGGTTATAAAGACCAACACGATCATAAGGAAAATGCCTACAGAGGGTGTCTACAAGGGAAAGGCAGTGGTCGTAGCTCCTATCAGGACTTCTGACGGAGAGGTCGTGGGGGCTCTTGGGGTGGTAGACATTGTCGCTGCACTTGATATTCTGTCTGTGTTCCGCGAATATCCTGATATTGTGGATGAGGTGGAGGAGTCAAGGAAACGTCTTTCTTGATCGTGTTGTTGTTTTGTACGACCAAAAACTATCTTTAATATTCGGGATAATAACAGTCGATGATAGATGATGTAGTAAAACTATTCAGGCAACTGGACAGTAAAGACCTTCGTATACTGATGGGTATCGAAATAGGAATGAAACACTATGAGTGGGTTCCTGTTGAGGAGGTCCGGAAATATACTAGATTCTCATATAGTCAGCTTGAGTATAAGCTCCTTCAGCTTTTCAGGTCCAATATGGTCGTGGGTACGAAAACTCCCTACGAGGGCTATCAGATATATTTTGATGGTTATGATGCACTCGCTTTGAACACTTTTGTCAAGAGGGGATCTGTCAGCGCAATTGGCGATGAGATCGGTGTGGGTAAAGAGTCTGTCGTGCATGAGGCTATCAGGGAACCCGAACTTGCTATTGGGGATCCTACTACTGTCATTATTAAGTTCCACCGGGAAGGTCGTACCAGTTTCAAGAGTGTAAAAAGGGGTCGCGAGCATCTTGCTTACCGTGAACATTTCTCATGGATCTATGCTGCAAGGCTTTCCGCAAAACGAGAGTTTGACATTATGGAACAGCTATACTCCGAGATCCCAATTCCCAAACCCCTTGATTACAACAGACATGCTATTGTTATGGCTCCTGCAAAGGGCAGCCTTCTTGTTAAAACAAAGCTCACGGAGCCGAATTGGGTTCTTGAGGAGATCCTTTCACAAATGGCCAAGGTCCATTCTCTGGGCATCATCCATTCAGACCTTAGTGAGTACAACATCTTCGTCAGTGAGGAAGGCGTTGAGTTCATCGACTGGCCACAGTATGTGACCCTTGATCATCTTAATGCAGAAGATCTGCTCAGACGTGATGTCTTCAATGTGCTTACTCATTTTAAGCGAAAGTATAATATTGAAAAGGACTTGGATGAGGTCGTTCGAGTTATCAAGGGCGAATGATGGTTGCCATCAGAATTGTATGACATTTTGAATAATTATTATGGGTGATTGTATGCTAAAAGGTCTCAAAGGCAACATGAATGGTAAGTTAAAATTTCTCTCCGATGAGGAGTGTGAAGAGATTCATCACTCTTCTTTAGAGGTGCTGGATGAGGTCGGTCTGAAAATCGAATCTAAAAAAGCTTTAGACAAATTAGATGAACTTGGGTGTGATGTAGATAGGAGAACTTCTATTGTTAAGTTCCCAAGTTATATTGTAGAAGAATGCCTGAAGCTCACCCGACCTTCTATTAAATTGTATGGCAATGATTCAAAATATGATCTTAAGATTGAAAAAAGAAGATCTTATGTATCTTCTTGTTCTGGCTATGGGATAATAGATCGTGATACTCAATTGCCTCGTGATGGGAATTTAAATGATGTTGCAGAAGGTGCTTTACTTGCAGAAAATCTTGATAACATCCATTCAGTTGTGCCTTTAATGGCAGGTGTTTCTGATGTTCCTAGTTCTGTTATGACTCCTGTTATCTTGGGGGAAACTTTAAAGAATACTCAAAAATCGATTGAGTTCTACATAACCGGGGGTGTTGATGCTGAAATTGATATGGATAACATAATTGAGATGTGCAAAATTGTATCTTCGAGTTCTTCTAAGTTAAGAAAGAAACCATTTCTAATGATCGTTGTTAATTCACTTTCACCTTTGATTTACACAGATGATCAAATAAAAAGCTTGTTCAGATCTGTCGAAGCAGGCTTGCCTGTGGTAATTATGCCTGGCTTAGTTGGTGGTGCAACTGGTCCTCTTACCCTTGCTGGTATGCTGGTTCAAAGCAATGCTGAATTTTTAGCAGGTGTCGTACTCACAAATCTGATCAAAAAAGGTGCTCCTCTAATGTATGGCCATTATAATACCATCATGGATATGCGTACAGGGATCTATTCTGCAGGTGCGGTTGAAATGGGAATACTTGGAGCATGTATTGCTCAGATGGGCAACTACTATGGTATTCCTACAAATGGGTTTTATCCGATGTCAGATTCGCATGTTCCTGACCAACAGGTCGGTTATGAAAAAACAATGCAATGGGTTCTATCATCTCTGGGTGGTATGAATTATTTGACAGGTGCCGGTTGGTTCCGGTTCAACTGCGGATGCCCAGATCCGTGTCAGCAGCG
>JAIORJ010000027.1 GCA_021108185.1 Methanococcoides sp.
GATAAGGACCTGGCTTCCAGTTTGCTTGCTGCAGAGATAGGGGCTGATGTGGTGACGTTCCTGACCACTGTGGATAAGGTTTCGCTGAATTATAATACACCCGGACAGATGGAACTAGACAGGCTGAGTGTGGAGGAGGCACGGCGCCATCTGGCAGATGGGCAGTTCCCGCCCGGGAGTATGGGTCCTAAGATACAGGCGGCGGTGGAGTTCGTGGAGCAGGGGGGGAAGCGGGCGGTTGTGTGCAGGCCTGAGGGTGTGGTGGAGGCACTGGAGGGGAGAGGGGGGACTGTGGTTGTTAGGTGATTGGTGGGTGGGGGTTAATCTAGATCATTTGCCTTTGTTTATCAAATGTCCGCTAAAATATTCCGTAAGTTATATATCGAAGATGATCAAAGGTAGAAGTAGCAGGGTGCACAGGAAAGAATTTCCACATTTGAAGGAATGCTGCGGTGACCATCTATGTGGGAACTGGCTGGGATGTAGTCGAGAAATATATCTCGGTATATAATTCATATGAGCATAATAGGATGTAAATACGGAAAAATCGCTATATACAGGCCTTGGACATTTGTTTGGGGTATACCAGTGACTGAAAACATTAGGCGTTATCATGCTCCAAAAAGATGAGAGAATGCTGATACAACTCTCAAACCTTAAGAAGCCCGGCGCACTCCCAAAAATCAAAAATACTTTGTAACTATTCAGCCTTCCTTAAGACCGGATGCCGATGACGAAAATCAGCTTATTTGTGTCTATGGCGATACATTTTTTAGTTTTTAATACTGAGTCTACGTCCATCGATTCCAAAGGCATTTGACAATTGTGTGCAATTATCTATTTGTGGACTATTCAGTCTACCGATAACGTTTATGTATGGCTGAATAGTTACAATACTTTTTAATAACTTGCACTATACATCATAGACCCTACGACTCTAGAAAGCTGAATTTAAATATTTTCATTTTTGGTCTTAAGACCGAACTTGAGACCAAAAGCTATTTATTACATTATGACTAATAAGTTTTTGGAGGATATTATGGTCTTTATAAAGGATTGGAATAATATGATAATAATTTGGTTAATATTTTTGGTATCCTTGACATATTTATGTGTTTTATTTGATGTGATAAACGTTGAATGTGTTTATAAAGCAGTAAGTGGAGCCGCAGTTTTTATTTTAATTATGCAGAAATTAGTAGAATTCCTACGAGAGAATAAGCAGGAACAAACCTAAACTACACAGGTGGATACCATTGCTAATTCCAATAAAATTAATAATATACTATAATACTAAAAATGATCTCTAAAAATAATGCTGAAATTATTCAATTCATCCATACATTCAGTGATTTATCGGAAATTGATTCGAAAATAATCAATTATATTGGAAAATATGGAGCTTCATCTCTTAAAAATATATTCACTAATCTTAAATTACCTAAATCTACAATCAGCTACCGTATTAAACTTTTAGAAAATAAAGATATACTATTAAAAGTTGCTACAATTGAAAAGGACAAGCCAATAAAGCTTACATACAAAGGTAAAAGAATTTTTCTATATCAAAAAATAAGTAGCAAAAATACGTTTGATCATAAAGATGCGATATATTTTATTTTAAATAATACTGATTCTATGTTTAAATCAAACTCTTTGGAGCATAGACCCTCGGTAAAACATAGTATTGCTAATTATTTGAATTTCGGTTCTGTTTCTGATTTTGGCCTTATATTTGGGCAGCTCGCTGACAAAAATCAAGCTTGGGATGACCTACACATGCTAGTAAGTGATAATGCTAATAACATGAGACGGGAAGCTGCATATGCACTAGGTTCAGCATTCTCCCATATACCCGATAAACAACAGGCTTGGGATGACTTGCACAGGCTGACAGAAGACAGTGATAACGGTGTGAGATGGGGAGCTGCATATGCATTAGGTTCAGCATTCTCCCATATACCCGATAAACAACAGGCTTGGGATGATTTGCACAGGCTGACAGAAGACAGTGATAACGGTGTGAGATGGGGAGCTGCATATGCATTAGGTTCAGCATTCTCCCATATACCCGATAAACAACAGGCTTGGGATGATTTGCACAGGCTGACAGAAGACAGTGATAACGGTGTGAGATGGGGAGCTGCATATGCATTAGGTTCAGCATTCTCCCATATACCCGATAAACAACAGGCTTGGGATGATTTGCACAGGCTGACAGAAGACAGTGATAACGGTGTGAGATGGGGAGCTGCATATGCATTAGGTTCAGCATTCTCCCATATACCCGATAAACAACAGGCTTGGGATGATTTGCACAGGCTGACAGAAGACAGTGATAACGGTGTGAGATGGGGAGCTGCATATGCATTAGGTTCAGCATTCTCCCATATACCCGATAAACAACAGGCTTGGGATGATTTGCACAGGCTGACAGAAGACAGTGATAACGGTGTGAGATGGGGAACTGCATATGCACTAGGTTCTGCATTTTCCCATATACCCGATAAACAACAGGCCTGGGATGATTTGCACAGGCTGACAGAAGACAGTGATAACGGTGTGAGATGGGGAACTGCATATGCACTAGGTTCTGCATTTTCCCATATACCCGATAAACAACAGGCCTGGGATGATTTGCACAGGCTGACAGAAGACAGTGATAACGGTGTGAGATGGCGCGCTGCAGAAGCTCTTGGCAACGAATATTCTCACATCCCAAATGATTATAAACAACAAGCATGGAATGATCTGTATCGGCTCACCCAAGACAAAGACTACTTTGCGCGACGCTGCGCTGCAGAAGCTCTTGGCAATGCGTATTCCCACATCCCCAATAAGTATAAACAACAGACATTAGATGACCTGTTATGGCTCACGCAGGACGAAGATAGTGATGTGAGAGCATTAGCGTATCTATCCATAGGCAAAATCTTTATATTCAGGGCTGTAGATGCAGAAAATGAAGAATATTTCAAGAAAGAGATGGAAGAAGCCATTCGATATTTTGAGAAATCATCACAACAAGGGACTTATTCTAATCCCGCAAAGTTCTGTCTTCCTTTTTACCGCTCTGTTTACACAATAACTTTCAAAAAAAATGAAGCCGACATACATAAATATATCGCAGAGGCAAAAAGCGCGGTGGAAGGTTCGGAGAGTAAAGAGAAATTATTTGAAGCGGTTGAAAACTTATCGAATGCACTGGGAGAAGTGCAAAAAGTAAAGAATTTCGATGAGATGAAATCTGAACTCAAAGCATATCTAAAATATTGTGAGCGTGCAGCTGAATTATTATCTAGTGCCGAAGAGAAAACGCCGGGGGCTGCAAGTATACTTAAAAAAGGGTTGCCGATAATTGATGCAAGAATTAAAGGAATTATTGAGGAGATACAAGAAAAAGCGAATATGGTTTGTAAGCAGACCAAAGGCACAGGAACCCCATATGAACCTTTAGGCTGCGAGGTTAATCAGTGGGCTAAAAAAATGATGTCAGAAAAGGATTATTTTAAATCTGAAAAGAATGCCTCCAGAATAATACACATATTAGGAGAATTCTGCAAACTACTCCCTCCAGACAAAAGAGTATATACCTGTGACCTTATAGAAGAAATAAATGGAGAAGAAGAACTCGGTGATAAACTAAGTAAGATTGTACTGGCTTTAACATATCTACAACCAAACCTCGAAATTGAATTATGCAAAAACATTGTTAAAACCCCAGAAAGTGGCGAGAAGACTGACGAAGTTGCCTCTATTAAGCAGAAACACATTGATGATACAGCTTTAGATTAGTCTGATGATGTTGCTATGGTTATCGCAGATGATTTTGACAAACTTCCTGAATATGTAAAGAATAAATTATCTTAATTTTTATACTCCGCAGTTCTGCTGCGGTTGGGACAAGCTATGGTTAATGCAACCTCAGTAGCCTGAGACATGAGATACCCCACAGCTCTGCTGTGGGGAGCTTCATGAAAACTCCATCTTCAACCCGCCTACAGCACTCAAAAACTTTAAACCCAATAGCGCCCAATATACCATTATGCATAAAATTGCCAAAATTGACAAATTTGGGAGAATCTCAATTCCTGCCAAAATGAGGGAAGCCCTGTGCCTGAACGAATCCACAGCAGTATATATAATTGACAGGAACGACGAACTCATCATACGCGCAATGCATACCAAAACTCCTGATGCTGTAAAGAAAATCTCTAAGATGAACCTCCCGGTAGACG
>JAIORJ010000062.1 GCA_021108185.1 Methanococcoides sp.
TGCTTGGCCTATCATTAAATAGACACTTAACCATATACTTTACTTAAGCTTCCACAAAGTACATGCTGTCTGGCTTAATTCTCCCAGTCGATATGGAGCTGCTTGATTTGTGTCAAACTTTAGAGAAACTAACGAGTGGTATAACTTTGCTTAATTTATCTGCTTCCGGCAGAAAATAACAGCCTTTGTAATCGCAATTAATTTGTGCTAGGCCTCACACAAAATAAGCAGTGTTTTAACTCAAACTAATTTCTGTTTTCCATGTAGAAATTAACGGCTGGTATAGTCTGGCTCAATTAATGGCTGAGACTACACATTAACTGCTGAGGTTAAGTACAAAAAAGCAAACAAACAGATACCGAATTTTTGAAAACATCGATATCTGTTTAGGACTTTCTAAACATCTCTTACGGGACCGGTGGGAGTTGAACCCACGACCCTCGGGTTAGAAGCCCGATGCTATATCCAGGCTAAGCCACGGACCCTCAATTATCGTTCTAAGCGAACGAGATGTGACATGGCTGTTTATGCATAAAAGCCTTTTGTACAGGGGCCGATTTATTGGGTTTGTTTGAACTAAAAACAAAATAATTGTTAATTCCCACTCATTTATTTCAAATGCATACTGGATGTGAGGTTCTGGGCGGTCTATGCGTTAAAGAAGGATCGAAAAAGTGAGCTTTCCGTTCTCTTAACTGTCTCCAGAGTTTTGTCTGCTACAAATATTCATATATTAGCGATACATTTTGGGAACAATACTTACAAAACGTACCCCTTATAAGGTATATTCAATGAGGATTCATAATGAGCGAATTACTGATCTACTACAACGGCGAGTTTGTCCCAAAGGACAAAGCTACAGTTTCCATTTATGACCACGGCTTCCTTTACGGAGACGGTGTTTTTGAGGGTATAAGAGCATACAACGGGCGTGTCTTCAAGCTCGATGAGCATGTTGACAGGCTCTATGATTCCGCAAAGGCAATTGCTCTTGAAGTTCCTATCACAAAGGCTGAGATGACAGAGGCCATCCTTGAGACATTGAGGAAGAACAATCTCACTGATGCGTACATCCGCCCTATCGTCACACGTGGTATCGGCGATCTTGGGCTTGATCCACGCAAGTGTCCAAAGCCAAGCATCTACATAATTTCACAGGAATGGGGTGCAATGTATGGCGACCTCTATGAGGTCGGCCTTAAAGCGATCACAGTCGCTATCAGGCGTAATGCCCCTGACGCCCTGTCCCCTAACATCAAATCATTGAACTATTTGAACAACATCCTTGCCAAGATCGAAGCGAACGCTAAGGGTGGCGATGAGGCTATCTTCCTTGACCAGAACGGTTTCGTTTCCGAAGGTTCCGGTGACAACATATTTGTTATCAAGAACGGCAAGATCTACACCCCTCCGACCGTCAACAACCTGAAAGGTATCACAAGGGCAACCGCGATCGAGCTTCTCGAAGAGCGTGGCTATGAGGTCCTTGTTCAGAACCTCGGTCTTTTCGATATGTACACTGCAGACGAGATCTTCGTTACAGGTACAGCAGCAGAGGCGGCACCTATCACACTGCTCGACGGTCGCAAGATCGGCGATGGTTCAGTCGGTCCTATCACAAAAGCTGCAGTTGCTGCGTTCGAGGAAGTTACCGGCACCATCGGTACGCTTATCTTTGAGTGATCTTAAAAAGATCATTCTCCCTTTCTTTTCTTTTTAACTCTATCTTACAATGTCACGCAAAATACTGAGGGATCTTCTTTCCATTGAAGATGCGAGGGACCTTTTCAAAGGGATAAAGGTCAGGACACACGCAGTGTCCATTCCAATTGAGAGTTCATCCGGCCGGGTTCTGGCAGAGGATATCGTATCGACTCTCGATGTGCCTGGTTTTGATAAGTCTCTCAGGGATGGCTATGCTGTGCGCTCGGAAGATGTTGCTTCTGCAGGGGATGTGCCGGTCAAATTAAAGCTGGCAGGCTTTTCTCCGGTGGGTATGCCTCCGCAGTACGGTGTCGGTAAGATGGAGGCGGTGGAGGTTGCAACGGGTGGTCCTATCCCGGATGGCGCAGATGCCGTTGTGATGGTCGAGGATACTGAACTCAATGGCGACACTGTTGTCGTGAAGACATCTGTAAAGGCCGGACAATTTCTTTTATTTGCAGGTTCCGATATCTCTGAGGATGAGCGCGTGCTTTCCAAAGGGTTGACCCTGGGTGCCCGGGAGATTGGTGTGCTTGCAGCCATCGGCATGCGTGAGGTTGCTGTCAACACCATGAAGGTGGGGATCATCTCCACAGGCAATGAACTTGCTATGCCCGGTACCGATCTTCAACCTGGGATGGTCTATGATACCAACTCCTATTCCCTCTATGCGGTCGCTGTTGGCTCCGGAGTGGATGCTGTTGCGTATGGTATTGTTAGGGATGACCGGGAGGCTGTAGGGGACGCAGTGGATAGGGCGGTCAGGGAATGCGACCTTGTCCTGACCACCGGCAGTACTTCTGCAGGTCCTGATGATTTCATGTATGATATCATTGAGAAGAGGGGAACTGTTCTTGCCCACGGTCTTAATTTCAAGCCGGGCAAACCGGTGATCCTGGGTTTGATAAATGAGGTTCCCATCGTGGCCTTGCCGGGACATCCCACGTCCTGCCTGACGGTGTTCTATGAGTTCATAATGCCTCTTATCAGGAGGAGCCTGAATGCCCCGAAGGCTAAAAGGCAGACCATAAATGCGGTCCTTGGTGAGGATGTTATGTCCGGCAACCGGCATGAGCTACTGGCGGTCAGGTTGGAGAATGGAGAGGTGTTCTCGGCCAGCAGGTCTTCGGCTGCGATCACTACCCTTGCGTATGCGGATGGTTTTATTGAGATCCCAGCGGATGTTCCTCTGGTAAAAAAAGGGATGGAAGTTGAGGTAACTCTTTTTGATGGTGCGTTCAAATGAGGCTCTTCTAAGGAAACTCTTTTTTATATTGAAGTTGTGGTAGGGAACAGATGGGCATACAGGAAGATATTCAGGCAGTTGAGGACGAGATACGTAAGACTTCCTACAATAAGGCTACTTCACATCACATAGGTAGATTGAAAGCTAAACTCGCACGCTTAAGAGAAGAGGTTGTAAAGAAGGCTTCTACCAAATCCGGCGGTGAAGGGTATTCCGTGAAGAAGTCCGGTGATGCTACTGTTGCTCTTGTGGGTTTCCCTTCTGTGGGTAAGTCCACGTTACTGAACAAGATCACAGGCGCGAATTCAGAGGTGGGTGCCTATGAGTTTACCACCCTTGATGTCATTCCCGGTGTGCTGGACTATAAGGACGCGACCATTCAGGTGCTTGATGTACCTGGTCTGGTAAGGGGTGCGGCAAGTGGTCGTGGCCGCGGGAGAGAGGTCATAGCTGTTGTGCGTAATTCCAATCTGGTACTGTTCCTGCTGGATGTTTTCCAGCCCGAGCATTATAAAGTGCTCATACAGGAGCTTTATGATGCCGGAATAAGGTTGAACACTACCCGACCGGATGTAGTTATCAAGAGGAAGGACCGCGGCGGGGTCACGATCAGTACTACGATGGAGCTGGAGCTCACTGATGATCTTATCAAGGCAGTACTTGGTGAATATAAGATCCATAACGCCCATGTTCTGATAAGGGATAACATCAATGTGGACGAGCTCATCGATGCTATCATGGGTAACAGGGTATACGTTCCTTCAATCGTGGTCGTGAACAAGGTCGATCTTGCCAATGAGGAGATCCTCAATAAGATGGAGGAGCTATTCCCTGATGCAACGTTTATTTCCGCTAACGAGGAGAAGAACCTCGAAGCTGTGAAGGACCTGATATACGATTCCCTGGATTTCATCAGAGTATATCTAAAACCGCAAGGCGGCCTTGCCGACATGGATGAGCCTCTTATAGTGACGGACGGCGTTACCGTTGGTGATATCTGTGAACGTCTGCACCGCGATTTCAGGGATAAGTTCAGGTATTCCCAGATATGGGGCCCCTCAGCCAAACACCCCGGTCAGCGTGCCGGCATTGACCATTATCTTGAAGATGGTGATCTTCTGACCCTTATCATACAAAAATAAACATTTTTTGCATAACAAATAAGTATTATTATGTCTATGCAAGGTGTGAAGTCCCGTTGAGTAGCGGTCAATCTTTCAAGCCTTTGGAGCTTGAGACCCCGGTTCGAATCCGGGCGGGACTACTA
>JAIORJ010000227.1 GCA_021108185.1 Methanococcoides sp.
CGGAAATTTGGAACACATACTTGAAGTGTTTAAAAAGACCAACGTATCGGCTGCACTGGCTGCAAGTATCTTCCATTTTGGAGAATATACCGTTTCTGAGGTTAAGGAGTATTTGAAGAAGAACGGTGTGCATGTGAGGTTATAGCTGATCTGCTATTAGGTGGATAAAACGACGCGGGAAATAAAAGAAAACAATGATAACAATGAATGGCGGTACCAACGGCCTATTAGCTCCGGCAGCATTGAAAGATATCCTGATGTCGCTGTTGGCCTGTGGAATGTGGGCACGGTCATGCCAATGCACTGAAGGATTCCGGGCCTGTTCTTGGTCAAAGGGGCGGTTCACGGCGCTGATGGCGTTTATGATGGATGCACAAAAGGTGCGTGTGGATATGGGAGTGTATTTCCCGTGCCCGGGACCCTGTGACAGGAAGAAGGCATCCACGGTTCTGCCGGGTGGGGATGCTTTATTGCTGTATCGACAGTGACGGCACGATACGGGGCTGTCCTGATCAGTCGGAGATGTATGATGAAGGGTGTTTAGGAAGCGGGAGCTTTGAGGAGATATGGAGAAGAGGGTTTAGGAGATATCGGGACAGGAGAGTGGTTTGTGAGGGAACATGATCTGAAGTGTGTTCGGAATTATATCTCTCAATAAAGGACCTGGGTAATGGTTATCCCAATTCTGTGGATAATGCTACAGGAAATTGGAATTTGGAATTTATAAAGTATTAAAGAATGTGGTTATAATATTGATGCTAATGATTTATCCATTTAAACTTTATAATTTGTAATTATAACTTCTCCAACTTTGTATCTTTTTCCATCTGTTCGTATCCATCGTGTTACTTTTAAGTCGTGTATGTAAAATGAATCCATATAAAGAGATCTAATAAATGGAATGTCTGCATTAGACATCATAATAAGACATCCTCTTTCATTAAGCATTTTTGCTATATAGGCTAATTCTAAGTGATCTTCTTTAGTAAATCGGTCTTTAGTATAATGGGTAAAATATGATGTGCCGTTTAAAGGAGGGTAAGGTGGATCGAAATAAATGAAATCTCCAGAATCTGCCTCATTTACTGATTCTTTATAATCTTTATGGCTCAAAATTGTATTTTCTAATGATTTGGAAATATTAAATAATTCATTTTTTGATGGAAATGATGGAGGTTCTTTATGTCCATATGGAACATTATATTCGCCTTTACTATTCACTCTCCATATTCCATTAAAACTTGTCTTATTTAAGTAGATGAATAAAGCTGCCTTTTTTATTGATGATTTTGAATCATTATACTCATTTCTCTTTACATAGTAATATTCTTTACAAGTCTTAGATAGATGTTTATCAAGATATTGGTAGACTAGTTCAGGATAGTTTTGAATAGCTTGATAAGATTCTATTAATTGCTTATTACTATCTGATAAAATCGCATTTTTTGGCTGTTTTCGAAAAAATAAATTACCTGCACCTAAAAAAGGTTCATAATACATATTATCTATAGAAAAATCAGATGGCATATACTCCATTAGAAATTTGACTAAACGATTTTTACCACCAACCCAACGGAGAAAAGGTTTAATATTTTGGGGATTTGATTCATTGTTTTTTTCTGCCACATTATTCCTCTCTGTTTTTCAACTTTGACATCAACTCATTTCTTGTTTCAGTTAAATATTCAAGTTGATTATCACTTACTCCTCCCCGTGGAGGATGTGAAACAACATTGCGTATATCATTTACTTTACTAAACCAAGCTAACTTCTTTTTCCGACTATCATTTGGTTTTGCGTTCATAGTAAATTGATTCTCAAATAGGTCTAAATTTTTATGAATAATATCCTCCCAATCAATAAAACTAAGATATTTTTCAGGATAACGATATTCTCCAGAGGATGTAGCTCTTTCCCATGCTGGATCTCTTACTTTATTAGGAATCCCTTCATGCCACCATTGAGATATATCTTCACCATATCTTTCTTTTAATTTATCAACAACATAATTCATAATTGCTTTTTCTAATTCGCTAATAATACTATATGCTTGAGGATTATTTGCAGTATCTTGACTTATTATATATTGTTGAAGTCCTTTTGGATCAAAATTATTATATACCTTATTTATTTCCCAATGTAATGAAAAAGTACAAGCTCTAAACCCTCCTTCTCCATGTTGATCCCGAAAATCTTGAATTACTCTAGCAGGTGCAGATCCTAAATAATTACAAACTGGCTCTTGATATTTCCAAATATTTTCAAGCAGTTCAGAAGAATTCATATTTTTAATATCTTGATGATCTATATACTCAAGATGATCTAAAATTGCTTTTAAAATTCGAAGTAAAGCTCTCAGACCGGCATTTGTACATATGTAACCCCCTTCTCCATTGCCAATTTCCCATTGTTTCTGTAAATTTTCATTATTAAAAATATAATTTTTAAAGTAACCAAATAATATGTCTCTAGCTCTAACAAGTGTATTATCCAAATCGTCAGCAAATAGAGGTCCAGGTGTAATTATTTTTGCTTTGCGAGAACGTATACCACCTAAAAGTTGCCGTTTATAGATCTCATCAGAAAGCGTTGCTATTGTTATATTTCTTGTTTGAGTTCTTTTTCCATCGATTTTCATTATTCTATCTCTTAATGGTGAATTTCGATGTTCATCCAATTCTTTTACAAGACTAGAAGTCAAAGCTTTAAGTTGTTCACTAGGATTATCAGAATTCCAATGAATAGTTGACCAAAGATCACTTAGGAGATTTTTTGGAACTCTAACCTGCTCTCCATTTATATCCACAAATAATTGAGCTTGAACATTAGCCTCCAAATTTTCAAAAGCAATTACTGGAAGAGTAGCTGTTTTTGCTTCTTCCAAGTTAGAATATGCAAATAATCTATGTTGTCCATCGATGATCCACGCTGTTTTAAATTTGTTTGGTATATATAGAGTTCCAAGAATTGCATTATTCCCCGCCATTTCAGCAGCAGCAGGTTCAAACCTTAAGGGTCTCTTAGTTTGAATATTTATAACAATACTTGTGGGGAAAATTCCATTTTTCTCATGAATATATTCAGCGATCTTTTTCAATCTACTCTTTTTTGCCATTCTTTGATAGGTTTTTATGGATTCGTCATCAGATTTAGCCCTATGTGCTATATATGCAATTTTTAGTAATTTTTCAGGCTCCATGACAAATGAATAAAAATCCGCTTTTCCCATCTTTCCTTTTATAGCACTTATAGGTTCAATTAGATCAGGTATATCTATTCCGGGAAACATATCTGCTAAAAATTGATATTTTGATGCATTTCCAAAATGGTTTGTTAATTCAGAATAATATTCAATTTGAGATTCGTTAAGAATTTTTATTTTAGCATTTTTTGCACGCTCTAAATCATTATCGCTTACATCTATATTTTTAGTAGCAACAATCCAAACAGTCTTTATCTTTTTAAAATTTTCAGGATCACGAAAATGAGAAAAAATTGAAAGTTCTATATCATGCCGAATTGCTGTTATTTGATCAATATCTTTATCTAATGATCGCTTAGAATGGGGCTTTTCTGCAGCCTTACACTCTATAAAGCATATACATTGTTCATCTTTTGCGAAAACATCAATTTGTTTCGATAATTGAGTCCCAAATCTTGGTATTGAAAAATTATTATCCTTATTCATTTCATGAAATTTCATTCTATTAAAAATGGACCATACTTCATCTTCGAAACCTGGACCGATATCTTTTGGTTTTCGTAATCTAAGATAATCCTTGCTTCTATAGCCTGTTTTTTCCCATCCCTCATCAAAAAAAGATTGAAGATCTTGTTTTACAATTTTTTTATAAACATATTTAACATTTCTTTTTTTATAAGCAGTGTCAAGATGTTCTCCAGTAACAAGTCCTTCTAAGATGACATTTTTTTCCATCTAAATATCACATCATGTATATAACTAAATTAATAATTAATAAAACATTATGGCATATAAAATTTTTTATTTAATTATCCTTAAACTGTTAAGTCTCATAACGATGATTTCCAGCCCCCGTCCCCTCTTCGGCTCTCCTGCCGCCCCCCTCTCGCCTCCACTCTGCCCGGGTGCCCGTCCCGCTCTGCTCCGTCCGCACTTGTGGTGTGGGGGCTGGCAGGCGCTTTTGTGGAGCCTTGTGGATGA
>JAIORJ010000033.1 GCA_021108185.1 Methanococcoides sp.
TCAGAAAAACCAGATGGGCCCGGGGAGATTCGAACACCCGACCTCTGCCGTGTGAAGGCAACGTCATAACCAGCTAGACCACGAGCCCATATTGAATTAAATAGTGCCTGAGAAAATATAAGTAGATTATCAGGTGCTACAGAGCCTAATTGTAGTTGATGGGCTATAAGTTTAACGGGGGTTTCGGGAGTTTTATGTGGGCAATGATATTATTCACACAATATATAAAAGAACCCGTCCATTTATGGAAAAGCTTAAGTATTATTCATGTGTTTAGAGAATTGTACATCGGACGAGAACTTTGGGCAGTTTCTTGAAAAACGGATAAGTTACTACCCCTCGAACCACACACAAACCACCATACTCCCTTTCCATCTCAAAGTTCTTGAATGGTGTACATTTAACTCCTCCTTCGTGTATCGAGGCAGGGTGAGAACCCTGCCTTGAACTCCTCTTTTTCAATTTGACACTGATGCTTAATTATCAGTCTAATTTTTCAAGCGATATTGAAGATCGGCTTTAAGATCTGAGCAAGATCAGAGTGTGGAATTTGAAAAAATGGTATGATATTGCATGCTACAATATAAAATTCTATCAAATGAAATTAAAGGACAGGAGCTGTTGGAAAGAATAAAGTGAGGGACTTTATCTTTCAAGGGCCAATCGCTTTCTCATCTTTGGAGAATCGATCCACATGCCTTTAAGTTCTCTTTCTCCGTCCTTCTCTATGAATATCAATCGGAAAATAGCACCTTCCGGTTCTTTTTCGAATACAACATTATAGACAACAGCCGAATGTCTGTCAGTAACAGTTATCTCGGCAAGTTCCTTCGAAGTATAGTTACCAACCTCGTCATGAACAATGTCCGTAAGTTCCAGGAACAGGTCTTCAGGAATGGCCTTTTTCATCGTTGGGTTGAAATTAGCAGAGAACTTGGTATAGTTCTTCTCATTAAGTCCCTGAAGGGTATTTTCTGCTATCGGCTCAGCATATTCTTCAATGTCTCCATCTTCCACGGTCACTCCTTCAAGTTCAATGGAGGTGCATCCGCTGCAAATGATCGCCACTAAAACGACAAAGGCCATCAATAATGCTGTTCTTACTTTCATGTTCCTCACTTAAGCTCCCTCTATCTCGGTGAAATCGTCCTCTTTCAGCTCTTTCGGTAATCTGAAAGTGAATGTGCTACCCTTGCCTGTCTCGCTCTCAAGGTAAATGTTTCCGCCCTGTCCATCGATGATACCCTTAATGATCGCAAGCCCAAGCCCTGTGCCACCTGCCTTTCTTGTGGCAGTGCTGTCCACCTGATAGAACTTATCGAATATCTTATCGCGCTTTTCCCTGGAGATACCTATGCCATTATCCTTTATACTTGTCTGCAAATGATCCTCATGATCTTCCACGGTGATCGTCACTTCTCCCTCTTCGGGGGTGAACTTGATCGCATTTGTCAGCAGGTTCACAAAGACCCTTATGAGCTTGTCCTTATCCGTCCTAATGACCGGTACATTCTCCGGGCAGTTCACCATGATATTTATGCTCTTATCCTTAGCATGTTTTTGTACATTATGAAGGGCGATCTCTATTATCTCTTTTATGTTCACATCTTCAGGGGTGAACTTCATCTTTCCTGATTCTATGCGGGAAATATCCAGCAGGTCATCGACCATTCTCGCCTGTCTGTCAATGTTCCTTATAATAAGGTCCAGCATCTCTTCCTTGATCTCCCTGTTACATTCGCTTTCCCTCAAGAACTCACTGGAGGTCTTCATGGCTGTCAGTGGTGTCTTCAGCTCATGGGAGACCATTGAAACAAAATCGTTCTTCAGACGATCAAGTTCCTTTAATTTCTTGTTAGCGTTCTGGAGGTAATCGTTCGATCTTTCCAATTCTGAGGTCTTGCTTTTCACCTCATCCTCAAGGGTCTTGTTCCAGGAGAACAGGATCAGGGCGATGAACGCACTGATGAAGAGAATGAACGCGATGGAGATCATTGCAAAAAGGCCCTGCTTGACATAGACCGACTGGATGAGGGATCCAACATACCACAAGGGAGTAACAACACCCACGGACCATTGCTGGTTATACCAGTTCACAGGCACATAAGAGATTATCTTCTCTTCGAGGAAACCGTTCTTGTTCCTTTCGGAGAATTGTCCGCTACCTGAAAGTCCTTCTGTCTGCATACCTATGATATCAAGACGCCTGTGGTCAGGCTCGTTTATTATATTGAAATAATTCTTTCCTACCAGGTGATCATCGGAACTATCGTAGAGCAGCTTTGCATTATCATCGATGAGATAAATATATCCTGATTCATATTCCGTTTTAATGGTCTGCTTCGTTATCTCATCGATTTCGATTATGGCAACTATGGCCCCTTCGAAACTGCCATTCTCAAGATAAAGGGGTATCCACACATAGATCGCAAGTTCACCTTCAAAAGTAGTGAGTGGATTGGTGATGTAGGTCTCACCTGTCTCTTTTATCTGTTCAAGGACGTCAGCCTTATCATTCTCATAAAGATCGTATCCGACAGGCACATTCTCTTCTGGATATCCTGAGACTATTATGCCTGTGCTGTTTATGTATTCGATGGCATGGAATCCTTCTGACTCATTATACACTATCGAAAAAATGGTATTGAAATTATCATCGGGTATGCTATTATGGTTTCTTGAGATGATCTCAAGCATTGTGACCTTTTCGTTCAGGAATGTAGTGATACCGGTCGATATCTGCTGTGCCTGGCTGGTCTGTTCCCGGGTGAACATCTCAACAAAAAGATCTTCGACCTCTGTATTTGCCCTGATCCCCAGAAAAAGGATGGAAGAAATGAAAAGCATCGTTATCATTACAACGATAATGACGTTCCATCTGCTTTTTGTGGCAAACATATGAGGTCAGCACGAAAAGTGCGTTAAAATAGTTAGTCCTGTGTTCTTCTCAACACAGTTTTGATCCTTGCTTTCAGCTCTTTCAGATTGAATGGCTTGGTCATGTAATCATCAGCGCCAATATCCAGACCCTCAACCTTGTCATTGATCTCTCCCTTTGCTGTGAGCATGATCACAGGTATGTTCTCATAGAGAGGTTCTTCTTTCAATCTCCTGCATACTTCAAAGCCGTCCATATCAGGCATCATAACGTCAAGAAGGATCACATCGGGTATATCGGACTTAAGCACATCAAAGGCCATGACTCCGTTGTTTGCTTCAATGACATTGTATCCGTCTGCTTCGAGTGCTCTCTTGGTAGCAATAACAGCATCCGGTTCATCATCTACAATAAGGACCTTCTGTCTTGTATCCGACAGGATCTCAATGGTCTTGGCCACTATGTCCTCAGAAACCGAAAGTTGATCTGCTATCTCCTTTGCACTGATCTCAGGCTGCTGTTCGAGAAGTCTCAGTATGTCTTTTTCAAGCGTTTCTCTTTCCATATATACCACAACTTTCAAATGTATCTAAACATAAATGGATGATATTATTAAAGCCTTTCTAAATATGATAAGGTCTATTCATATATTGTACCAATAGCCAATTATGAGAAAGCCTTATAAATTATTATCGTATATTTAAGGGTGATGTCAATGGACGCTCTTGAGAAAATATTTGGAAAGACTGCACAGATAACGGTTCTAAAGAACCTAATTCAGCATAAAGGAGAATCTACTTATCTCTCTGGTATTGCGGAAGAGACTGGTCTGTCCCACTCAAGCGTTGCCAGGGTGATCGAACCCCTTCTCAAAGCCAACATCGTCATCGAAAAGCGTCTTGGGAAACAGATCCGCACCTTCAGTCTGAATCTTGACAGTGAACTTACCAATCATATCCTTGATTTCTACGGACGGCTCGAAAAGATGAAACTCTGATCATTTCTTCTCTCTTTTTCAACTCAACGTTCATTATTCCCGTTGAATACCGTTGTCGTATTCTTCGATATATTCTGCATCCACGGTTTCGACCTTCTCTATAGATCCTACAGTTTCTTCTTCATCCAGTTCGATATCGTCAAAACTGGTGTAATCGTTTTCATTGGTCATATATGAATTTGCATTTCCAAGCAGGTTCTTTGCAAGAATTCCTGAAAGTTTTGCCATCCAGTTCATAAAATGCAGTGAAATTATCCCAAAGATCATCCCAAAGAACATCATCATCAAAGCACTAGCAAAAGA
>JAIORJ010000084.1 GCA_021108185.1 Methanococcoides sp.
AGCAGAATTCTTGCGATGTCGCTACCAACATCGGTGGTAGTGTTTGAGCCGCCCATGTCGTAGGTCTGGACCTTTGCTTCGAGAATGTTCTTCTCGATGGCGGATACGATGGCATCTGCTGCTTCCTTCTCACCGAGCTGTTCAATGAGCATTGAACCTGCCCAGATGGTTGCGATAGGATTGACCTTGTTCTGTCCCTTGTACTTTGGTGCTGAACCATGGATAGGCTCGAACATGCTGGTACCGTTAGGGTTGATGTTTCCGCCAGGTGCGAGTCCGAGACCGCCCTGTACCATTGCGCCAAGGTCAGTGATGATGTCACCGAACATGTTAGGTGTGACTACGATATCGAACCATTCAGGGTTCTTGACGAACCACATTGTGATAGCGTCGACATAGTTGAAGTCTGTCTTAACATCAGGGTGCTTAGCTGCGATCGTGTTGAACTCCTCTCTCCAGAATCCGTAGATGTCTGAAAGGACGTTCGCCTTGTCAACGGATGAAACGTGCTTGTCGCTCTTCTCAGCAAGGTCGAAGGAGTAGTCAATGACCCTCTGGGTTCCTTCCTTTGAGATCATGCCTATCTGGTATGCGATCTCTTCGCTGTCGGTCTCAATGTCGAGTCCAAACCTTGCAGAGTACAGTGTCCTTGAGACCTCGAGCACGTCTTTGCTAGCTCCGGTCTTTGCACGTCCACCGATGCCGATGTAGAAATCCTCGGTGTTTTCCCTTACAACAGTGAAGTCGATGTCTGCTGGGGTCTTGTCTTTAAGCGGGCACCAGACGCCTTCCAGAAGCTTGATAGGGCGTAGGTTGATGTACTGGTCGAAGTAGAACCTTGCAGCGAGCAGGATGCCTTTCTCAAGCACACCAGGTGCGATCCTGTCGTCCCCAATGGAACCAAGGTAGATCGCATCATATGCTGAAAGCTCTTTGAGCGTATCTTCGGAGATCAGTTCTCCTGTCTCAAGGTAGTGGTCAGCACCCTGGGGGTACTCTATCCAGTCAACATCGAATCCAAATTTCTCTCCGGCTGCATCGATTACCTTCTTTCCCTCGGTAATGATCTCAGGGCCGATACCGTCACCCGGCAGGACCGGAATTTTATATTGTGCCATATTTTTCCTCCTTATTAATTATGTGTAATCTATTTTTTTTATATTTAGTCGGTCAGCAAAAAACTCAACAAAATATCAAATCAAAAACAAGGAATAGAAAGATCAGTTAATGATCTTCCTTGTGTATTCCTTTAAACCGCCGGCATCTACGATCCCGCGGACAAAATCAGGTAAAGGTGTAGCCTGGTATTTCTCACCTTTTGTAAGGTTCTCAATAATACCGGATGCAATGTCAACGGTAAGCTCGTCTCCATCGTCGATCTTGTCGGTGTCAGGGCATTCCAGAAGCGCAACCCCGATATTGATCGCATTCCTGAAAAAGATCCTTGCGAACGACTTTGCGATGACGCAACCTACCTTTGATCCCTTAAGGGCAATAGGTGCATGTTCCCTTGAAGAACCACAGCCAAAATTGTTGCCTGCAACAACGATGTCGTTTTCTTTCACATCCCCTGCAAAATCAGGGCGTACGCCGATAAAAGTATATGGGGCAAGTTCCTCTGGTGTGTTCATCACGAGGTATCTGCCCGGGATGACTGCATCAGTGTCCACGTCATCTCCGAATTTCCAAACTCTTCCTTTCATTATGATCACCGGTGATATTCTAAATAAATGCGATATCCTATGCTCTGATTATAACGTTTAGTTATTTAAGTACTTTCTACCGGCATAGCACTGCCGGTATAAAAAGTTGGTGCAGTTCTCTTAAGCAAAACGCTTGACATTCAGGTCAATTCCATCGACAAGGACCGTTGGGCCAGTAATTATGCCATCAAGGTGCAGGTCAACTTTCACATCGCCTCCAAAGGTGGAATTATCTCCCAATGCAATATGTATCGTTCCTCCCACTTTTTCATCCTCTAGGATGACTCCGATAAGGCATGCTGCAGGATTTATGCCTATGCCGAGTTCTGCAATATTACGCCCGTCAGTACCCACGCTCTCCACCATTGCCTCGAGTTTCTCCGCACCTTCCCCTTCAAAGCTCACTGCTGAACGGTTCTTTATCTCCACGATCAATGGCTTATCCAGTAACCCGATACCTCCCATGGAGCCATCAATGACCGCCCTGCCGTTCACATTCTTCGGGGCAATGTACACCTCTCCTGCCGGAAGGTTCGAGGTCGTACCTTTCTCATGGCACATTCCTGTATCAGCCATCCATTCACACCCTTCCACATCAAGGACAAGGTCTGTTCCCTTCTCAGTGGTGATACGAACCTCTTTCGATCCTTTAAGCGTCTCCAGAAGTTTGTCCGCAAGCTTTCCGATATCCTCATAATCTGCATTCAAACCACCTTCCTGCATCATGGTCAGATTGATCCCTGGCATCGTAGCTGTCCGGGTACCGTTATCAGAAGCTTTCTTACGCGCCTGTGTATGTGTCAGTGACTATGAAGCAGGGGCAAGAACTACATCTGCGTTTTTCATGGCCTCCGCCACAAGGGCAGGCGGTTCAGCACTGTGTTGTTCTCTGGGTTCCATTGTAAGCAATATGGCCTCACAACCCACATCCACTGCGGAATCATAGAGTGCCTTTGAGATCATCTCATCGGTGCATGTATCGGTGACAATAAGCACTGTCTCACCCTTCTTCGCACCCATGCAGGTGTTAATTACCATGTCTGCGCTTTTCTTAAGTTCCATTAAATATCCCTCCGGTTCAATGCATTTGGCTCATTGCCGCCATGCCAGCTGTATCTTGGTCTCACTTTAACAAGATGCGTGCTCTCTGAAGTATCATCAACAACAAAAGCGATTCCCCGCTCTGTCCCCATTTTCTTTATGGAATCCCCTATATTCTCTCTCATATATGTAGGACGCATGGCTTCCAGGGCCTCGATGTCATCCTTTGCTGTAAGTCTATGGCACATCACAAGGTCCGACTGGGAGATTATATCCCTATGAATTGCCGCAGGTCTCTGGGTTGCAAAGATTATCGACAATCCCGGTTGCCTTCCCTGCCGCACCCATTCATTGATAAGGGCCTCGGATGCAAGTGTTTTCCCTTCGGAAGGCACGAAAAGATGCGCTTCATCGATGAACATCCAGACCATGGGCATCTCCTGCACGACATCTCCGTCCCCCATGCTCATTCTTTCATAAGTGCGCCTCTCCCGCAGGCGTCTGGCATAGATGTCCCTTGAAATGATCGCCACCACAGCAGAGCGCACGATGTTGTTCTCTATAGAACTCACGTCAAGTATTGCAGTAGAGCCGCTTTCGATAAGTTCTGAAAAACCGTTTGCGTTCTTATCAAAGATCCCCCAGGAAGCAGCTGTCCTGAAATAGTTCTCTGCTGCCATTTTAGTTATCTCGTCCGAGCGCTCATCCTCATTCATCCTACTGACAACATCTCCCAGGGAGAACTCCTTCTCTGCTTCACGCATGTCCTCAATGGTCCTTACAAGTAGAACTCCAAGAGGGGATGTTTCCTCGATATTGAAAAGGTCGCACCAGTCATACCCCTGTAAATGGGCAACAGGAACTGAAAAAGGTATGACGTCAATATGCCGTTTCGTGTATTCATCGACATGTCCTGCAGGCACGAACACATTTACATCGAATCCCTTTGGCTCTGATCCCCACTCCTTGAGCAGTTCCTTTTGTGGTTCGTTGCCTTTGCCAAGGGTCCAGAATATTCCCATGGTGTCAATGACAAGAGTCGCTATGTTCTTCTTGATCTCCTGTGGAAGCAATGCCATCTCTTCGATCAGGGTTCCCATGGTATAGGATTTGCCGTATCCCCGTTTACCGCATATAAGTATGGCATGGGGCTTGAGGGCATCAATGGCAACATGGGAGCCTGAAGAACGGTCAAGGGCGAGATATCTCCCGATATTGAGAACTCCCTCCTCGCTATCATCTCTCCTGCCGAGTATGTATTGCTTCTTCACAACACCGGCATTAATGGCATCCTTTGGTTTTATCATTTAGTTCTAATCAATAACTAAACATATATCATTTTTCTTTGGTGAGCTCATGTCAGAATATTTCATATGTAGTGTGCAAAAGGTCCG
>JAIORJ010000201.1 GCA_021108185.1 Methanococcoides sp.
GGTCCTAAGCCCTGCGCCTTTGGCCAGGCTGGGCAACCCCCGCAAAAAGGAACAATCCTTAAACTCATTTTTCATATTTAATATTATGCAATGATGCAAGCAGATATAGTTCTACATAACTGCATTATACCCTTACAACCTTCATTCACTGGCCTCGGTCGGAGGGTGTTTGAGAATTTTTATTTCTTTTAGGAACATGACCGCTACAACTGCGAGCATCAGATATATACCGACAGGAGCGGCCATCCATACACCTGTAAGACCGTAGTACCTCGGCAGGATGAACAGCAGAGGTAGAATGAAGATGAAGATCTTGCCGAAATGGATGAACAATGACGGTTTGATCTTGTTCACTGACTGATAATAGACAGCCACGGATATGATGACACCTTCAACGATGATACCGAATATGAATATTCTCATGCCTTTAACGGCTGTTACCAATAACTCAGGATCATTGCGATTGAAAAGCTGGATGATCGTTTCCGGGAAAGTGTATAGCAGAGTGAAGCCTGAAAGACCTACTAAAAAACAGGATAGGATGGCCATTTTGGTAGCACTGTACACCCTGTCGTAAAGTTTTGCGCCATGATTGAATCCGATTATCGGCTGCACACCGACTGAGATCCCCTCGAAGATCATGTAGAAGATGGCGAACGAATACTCGATGACACCATAAGAGGATACAGCAATTTCAGAACCGTATCTCAGGAGCATATAATTATAGCTCAGCACAAGCACTCCAAGGGATGCCTGCATGACGAATGCCGGAAAACCAGTCTTCAATATGCCTGCAATGATCTCAAGGTCAGGGCTTATGTCGGAAAGGTAAAGTCTCAACTGCGCATGCCTGCTGAAGAAATAAGATACGAATGCGATCATGGAAACTGCAAACGCGATAATAGTAGCAATGGCCGCACCCTGCATACCCATACTCCAGCGCATGACGAAAAGATAATCAAGCACGATGTTAGTCACAGCGCCCACAAACATCATCTTCATGGCAAAGTTAGGGCGGCCGTCATTACGCACAAGAGGGTCAAGACCGATACCTGCAATGAGACAGATAGAACCTATGAACATGATACGTAGATAGTCGTTAGCCATGACGAAAACAGTGCCTGTGGCACCCACCATTCTAAGCAACGGCTCAGTGAAGAATATCCCCAGAATAGCAAAGAATGCACCTAACACAAACATCAAAGGCAGCATGTCAGAAGCGATCCGATGAGCACGCTTGCGATCCCCTTTCCCAAGTTCTATCGCCACAAGGGAAGCACCACCTGTGCCTATCAGCATGGCCGTTGCAATCATACCAATGAGCAAAGGATATACGAGTGTCACCGATGTGAGACCAAGAGTACCGACACCATTACCGATGAAATATCCATCAATGGTGATCTGTACACCACCGATAATGAAACCCACGACCGCAGGAAGTGCGAATTTTCTGAATAATTTACCTATACTTTCAACTGCTAATTCGTCTTCGCTCATTTCCCATCATCCTCTTCAAGATTGGAAGTTATCTTTTCCCACAGGACTGAAAATACCTCGAACTCATTGTCATCAAGGATCTCCTCGACCTTCCTGAAGAACAGATCGTCAGCAGACCTACCCAGTTCGACCACTTCATTCCCTTCTGCAGAGAGAGTTAAATTACAGACACGTTTATCATTGATAGAGCGTTCGACCTCGAGCATACCCATATCGACAAGTTTCTTCACCATGGTACTTGCAGAAGGTTTTTTCACATCCATTGCAAATGCAAGCTCCGATATTGTGGGATTGACGAGGGATCTGACCACCACAAGATAAGAGAAGGAACTATAACTCACATCAGCATACTTCTCAAGCTTTTCATTTTTTGTCAGGATCTTCTGGTAGTACTTATCGACCTTTTCAAATGAAAGTTGCACAGGCATAATGATTAGTTAGGCTAACTAATATATAAGCCCCACGGGAAATCATCTAACTTCAGAAATCCGTGTTCTGACTTGCTGCCTTGAACATGAACAATGCAACCTCCCTTTCTTTGCTGTGGTTAACTATAGGTCCCGGATAGCCCGGAATATCCATATCACCCTTTTCCAGTTTATGGATGCGCCATGGTTCGATGGATTCCAATTCAGGCACCCATTTTTTAATGTATTCACAGTCCCTATCGAGCTTCTTTTGCTGCAACCAGGGATTGAATATCCGGAAATATGGTTGTGAATCAGCTCCTGTAGAAGCAGCCCACTGCCAGTTACCATTGTTCACACATGGATCATAGTCCACGAGTTTGCTTGCAAAATAACGCTCACCCCACTTCCAGTCGATATGCAGGTCCTTCACAAGGAAGGAGGCTACGACCATCCTCACACGATTGTGCATATACCCCGTTGTGTTCAGTTCCCTCATGCCTGCATCCACAATGGGAAAACCTGTTTTACCCAAACACCATGAATCGAAGAGGATCCGATCATTGTTCCAACTGAGATTCTCAAACTTGCTTTTGAACGCATGCTTGAAGACCTCAGGAAATTCGAAGGATATTTGGGTGAAGAAATCACGCCAGTACAATTCATTGATAAGTGTATGACCCCTGCCAAGTTCATCAAGTACCGAATAGTAGAATTCCCTTATGGATATGGTACCAAGCTTATTGTGTGCAGAAAGACCCGTAGTGCCCTTGATGGAAGGCAGGTCCCTTTCCTTATCATAGTTCACGAACTGGGAAAGGGACTGCAGTACAGACAGTGTATTGGCCCTCCCGCCATGCACGAATATTTGTTCATTCCTTTCAGGTAATGACCTTTTCAGAAAACTACTCTCATCGACCTCATCAACTCCAAGATCCCCAGTAAAGAAACTGCCTCCACCGAACATTGAAGGAATAACAACATCCCTTTTAGAAGCCTCCCGGAAGAACTGGGTGAAGACCTTATACGGAGTTCCTTTTTTCGTGCGTATGGACCCGAGTTCATGAAGCAGGCAGTCATGGAATTGAAGCATGTCCACACCTTTATCAGTACATATACTGGTTATTTGCATGTCCCTTTTGATACTGAAAGGAGTATAATCATGGTTCACAAGAACAGCATCAAGATCCAGGTTCTCCAGAAGCTGACCAATTACCTCCTCGGGAAGACCTGAAAAGAGATATAGCCTGCCATTAACTTTTTCGAGCTGCCCTTTGAGATCATCAAGCGACTCCAGCAGGAACTGCAAGGCATTGCTGTTGAAAGCCTTCCTCCCAGGATCACACAGTCGCGGATCAAGTATGAAACAGGGAATGACCTCATCAGACATATCAAGGGCTGCCAGAAGAGCAGTATTATCATCCACCCGCAGATCCCTCCTGAAAACAAAGAGGGATCTCTTGAACCGGGATGTCATTTGATCTCCACTGCAATTTCATTCCGCATAATCATAGGAGGGACCCAGGGCGGATTGTACCGCATAAGGAAAAATTCCCCATTTGTATTCAGGCCGTGCTCTGAAAGCTTCTTTTCAAGTATGAGCCTCCGAGATTCAATTTTATTATCGGTCACATATCCGGAAAATCTTATTACCGCAAGCTTTCTGGGAGAAACATCGTGAATTGATATGGCTTCGTCCAGAGGATGAGGAGCATTGTCTACATCATATCCATCCGGCAGGACGAAAGACATATGCAGGACATTTTCCTCCTGCCGGGATATCACAGGAGCTGTCATCGCTATCTTTACATCATTTTTGTTCTTGCCGAAGATATAACCCGACAGTGTCCGGAACCCGGAGTTCGAATCCTTTGTATCCGCAGATATGAATGTACTTCTGTCATACGACCTTATCTCAACACCATCACCAAGCTCTTCGATCACCGTATAGTTAAGCTGTTCAGTACTCATTGAAACCTTGACTCCCACCAGGAACCATATTGCAACAAGAACTAAGATTAGTACCGAGATCACAAATAATGCCCCCATTTGCTTCATAGATAAATATGCTAAGGGGAACTTAATAAATATTTTGCATGAAAACACACCTTTGATTGTAGAACCAAAGCCATCACTATTAGAAAGTTAGATATGAGAAAAGAATAGGATGCGCCAACCGGGATTTGAACCCGGGTTTAGGGCTTGGAAGGCCCCAGTCA